>DAHVLW010000203.1:0-2281 GCA_027320205.1 Acidimicrobiaceae bacterium | reverse complement strand
TCCTCGACGTCCTTCCGGATCCCCTGGACGAACCCCCGCTTCGAGCAGCCCGAGCGTGCCGGCCCCGGCCGCGCGCAGCGGGACAATGCGGCGTAGCTTCAACCTCCCCTCCCTGACCGCCCCCCGTTGCCGTCCACGAGATTGGTATGGACCAAATCGAAAAGTAGTCTAGACCACCTGCGCGTCAAGACCCCGGCCAAACCGGTCCACGAGCGGCGCGCGACCCCTCGACCAGGAGGTTCACCGGTGACCGTGCATTCGCTCGTCCCGCGGCCTACGAGCGTGTCGGCGCGCTCCGGCCGCCTCCTGATCGGGCGCGAGGCGACGCTCGCCACGACGGCCGGCGCCGAGGCCGTCGAGCCCCTCGTGCGCGAGGTGATCGGGCGGTCGACCGGCTTCGCTCTCTGCCGCGGCGGCGAGCAGGCGACGTTCGGCCTCGCCATCGACCGGCACCTCGGCCGGCTCGGACCGGAGGGCTACCGGCTGGTCGTCGACGAGCAAGGCGTGCGGCTCTCGGCATCGGCGACGGCCGGGCTGCGCAACGCCGTGCAGACCCTCCGCCAGGTGATGGGCCCGAAGATCTACGCGACGAGTCCCGAGCCGGGGGCGATCTGGTCGCTCCCCTGCGTCGAGATCGAAGACCGCCCGCGCTTCGCCTGGCGAGGGGCCCACCTCGACGTCTCGCGCCACTTCATGCCGGCAAGCTTCCTTCTCCGCTTCGTCGATCTCCTGGCGATGCACAAGTTGAACGTCTTCCACCTCCACCTCACGGACGACCAGGGCTGGCGCTTCCCCTCCCGCGCCTACCCCCGCCTCACGGAGGTCGGCGCATGGCGGCGCGAGTCGCTGCTCGGCCACAAGGGCTCCGGCCGGTTCGACGGCACCCCGCACGGCGGCGCGTACAGAAGAGAGCAGCTCGCCGAGCTCGTCGCCTTCGCCGCCGAGCGCAATGTCACCGTCGTCCCCGAGATCGACCTGCCCGGCCACACCCAGTCGGCGATCGCCGCCTACCCCGAGCTCGGCAATCTCGACGAGCAGCTCGAGGTGTGGACCGGCTGGGGCGTGAGCGACCACGTCCTCAACGCCGAGCCTGCGACGCTCCGGTTCTGCGAAACGCTGCTCCAGGAGCTCCTCGAGGTGTTCCCCTCCCGGCACGTGCACCTCGGGGGCGACGAGTGCCCGACCGCCGAATGGGGGACAAGCTCGCGGGCGCGCGTTCGGGCGGCCGCCCTCGGGCTCGGCGAGGCCGCGGAACTGCAGGGCTGGTTCACCTCGGAGCTCTGCGGCTTCCTGCGCGCCGCCGGCCGGGTGCCTGTCGGCTGGGACGAGATCCTGGAGACCGGGGCCGTGCCCGCGGGCGCCGTCGTCATGTCCTGGCGCGGCGTCGGCGGCGGCGTCGCGGCGGCCAAAGCTGGGCTCGACACGGTGATGTGCCCCGAACGCCCGTGCTACCTCGATCACTACCAATCCGACGGGCCCGAGGAGCCGCTCGCCATCGGGGGGTGCAACACCCTCGAGGACGTCTACGCCTACGAGCCGGTGCCCGATGATCTCGACCCCGTAGCCGCAGCGCACGTGCTCGGCAGCCAGGTGCAGCTGTGGACCGAGTACATGCCGACGGCGGCCGGCGTGGAGTACATGGCCTTCCCGCGGGCTGCGGCATTCGCCGAGGTCGTCTGGTCGACCGGGACACGCGACATCGAGGAGCTGCGGCAACGGCTGCCGGCGCACCTCGAGCGCCTGGACGTCATGGACGTCAACTACCGCCCGCTCGACGGGCCCCGCCCCTGGCAGGCGGGCGGCACCGGGCCACGCCGGCGCACGCCGCCGCGGGGACAGTCGGCTGACCCGGCCACCGACCGAGCTGCCGAGGGCGCCCGGAACTAGCATCGTCTCTCGATCCATCGGCACCGGCTGGCTCCTCGTCGAGCAGCCTCGGTCGACATGAGGTGCGCATCGTGGCTGACGTCCCCTCCTCCCGGATCCGCAACCTCGCGCTCGTCGGGCACGAGGACTCCGGCAAGACGACTCTTGCCGAGGCCCTCTTGCACGCCTGCGGCGCGATCACGAAGAAGGGCCGGGTAGAGGACGGCACGACGGTGTGCGATTTCGAGCCCGAGGAGCAGAAGCACCACGGGTCTCTCTCGACCGCCTTGGCGTCGCTGCGCTTCGGCGAGCACCGGGTCAACCTCCTCGACACGCCCGGCTTCGCCGACTTCGTCCCCGAAGCCGAGCTCGCGCTCCGGGCGGCCGACGTCGTGGTCGTCGTGGTGAGCGCCGT
>DAHVLW010000199.1:0-5716 GCA_027320205.1 Acidimicrobiaceae bacterium | reverse complement strand
CTCGACGGTCGAGACGCTCGAGGGCTACCGGCGCCCGAGCGCCGGCCGGGTGCGCGTCCTCGGCCTCGACCCGGTCGCCGACCGCCGGTCCCTCGTCGCCCGCATCGGCGTGATGCTCCAGGAGGGCGGCAGCTACCCCGTCCTCAGCCCCGAGCGCTCGCTGCGACTGTTCGCCTCCTACTACGAGCAGCCGCGCGATCCCGCCGAGCTGCTCGAGCTGACCGGGCTCTCGGCTGCAGCCCGGCGCCCCGCCCGGCGGCTCTCCGGCGGCGAGCGCCAGCGGCTCGCGCTCGCGCTCGCGCTCGTCGGGCGGCCGCGGGTCGCCTTCCTCGACGAGCCGACGGCCGGCGTCGACCCGGCCGGCCGTCTCGTCGTGCGCGAGATCGTCGGCAGGCTGCGCACCGACGGCGTCGGTGTCCTTCTCACGACGCACGAGCTAGCCGAGGCCGAACGGCTTGCCGACCGGGTCGTGATCCTCGACCGCGGCCGGGTCGTCGCCGCGGCGCGGCCGGCGGAGCTCGTCACGACCGGCGAGGAGATCCGCTTCGGCGGTCCCGCCGGGATCGACAGCGCCGAGCTGGGGCAGTCCCTCGGCGCTGTCGTCACGGAGCTCTCCCCGGGCGAGTACCGGGTCGCGGCGGCCGCGACGCCGGCCATGGTCGCCGCCCTGACGGCCTGGCTCGCCGAGCGCGACCTTCCTCTCGCCGACCTTCGCGCCGGGCGCCAGACCCTGGAGGACGCCTTCTTGCGGCTCACCGGCCGCGACGAGGCCCCGTGACGGCCGTCGGCTCGACGCGAAGCGCACAGGGCCGGGACGGACCGGGTCGGGGCATAGGGGCGAGAGCGCTCTACGCCCAGGCGGTCGAGGAGATCCGCATGACCCTCGAGCACGGCGAGCGGCTCCTCGTCACCTTCGTGATCCCCCTCGCCGGGCTGGTCCTGTTCTCGGAGGTGCCGATCGTCTCGACGGGGACAGCGACCAGGGTGCAGTTCTTCGCGCCGAGCGTCCTCGCCCTCGCCGTCGTCTCGACGGCGATGGTGAACCTCGGGATCTCGACCGGTTTCGAGCGTGGCTGGGGCGTGCTCAAGCGCCTCGGCGCGACGCCGCTCGGACCCGTCCGGCTGCTCGCCGCGAAGATCCTCGCCGTCCTCGCCGTCGAGCTCGTACAGGTCGGCGTGCTCGGCGGCGTCGCCGCCGGGCTCGGCTGGAGACTGCACGGCCCGGTCGGCGAGGCGGTCGGCGCCGCCGTGCTCGGCACGGTCGCGTTCGCGGGGATCGGCTTCTTCCTCGCCGGGACGCTCCGGGCGGAGGTGACGCTCGCCGCCGCCAACATGCTCTACATCCTGTTCCTCGGCATCAGCGGGATCATGTTCCCCCTCGCCAAGCTTGGGGGCTTCTCCGCCGTGGCGCGCCTCCTCCCGGCGGCGGCGCTGACCGACCTCCTCCATCCGGCGCTCGGCGCCGGTGGCCACGTGCCCGTCGAGGGCTGGGCCGTCCTTGCGACCTGGGCCGCGGCTGCGCCGGCGATCGCCGCGGCGACGTTCCGCTTCGACTGACCGAGGTCGCCGCCGCGCCGGCTGGCGTTGCTCGCGCTGCAGCAGGCTGTCCATGGTCCGCGCCGGTGGGCGGTGCGGCGTCGGGCGTACCTACGATTGTCGGTCGTGCGACCTGTGACCCTGCTCCGCAGGAGCAGCGTGAGCCCGCTCCTGCTCCGCCGCCTCGCGCTCGCATCTGCTGTCTGCTACGGGCTGCTGGTGGTCACCGGCGGAGCGGTTCGGCTCACCGGATCCGGCCTCGGCTGCCTCGACTGGCCGACGTGCTCGCAGGGCCACATCACCCCTGCGGTGTCGTTCCATCCGCTCGTCGAGTTCTCGAACCGGATGGTGAGCGTCGCCGTGACCGTCGTCTCGATCGCGACGTTCCTCGCGGTCCTCGCGCCACGGGTGCGCCGGCGCGATCTCGTGTGGCTCGCCTCCGGCCTCGTCGCCGGCCTCGCGGGCCAGATCGTCGTCGGCGGGATCGTCGTCCTCACGAAGCTCAACCCCTACTGGGTCGCGCTCCACTTCCTGCTGACGCTGGCGATCCTCGCCGACGCGATCGTGCTCTACGAGCACGCCGCCCGCGGGGACCGCGTCGCCGGGCACCTCGTCGGTCCGGAGATGCGATGGCTCGTCCGCCTCTTGCTGGCGACGATCTCCGCCCTCGTGATGGCCGGCACGACGGTGACCGGCAGCGGCCCCCACGCCGGCGGTCCCGGCGCGCAGCGCATCCCGGTCGCGTTCCGGGACCTGGCCGAGCTGCACGCCGACATCGCGCTGTTCCTCATCGGGCTCACGCTGGCGACGCTCTTCGCCCTCCACCAGGCCCGTGCGCCCGGCAGCGTCCAGCGAAGGGCGAGGACGTTCCTCGAGATCCTCTTCGCCCAGGGCACGCTCGGCTACACCCAGTACTTCCTCCACGACAACGCGCTCGTGGTCGGGTTCCACCTCGCGGGTGCGACCGCCGCCTGGACGGCGATCATCTGGCTCTACCTCGGACTGCAACGCCGGGAGACGACGGTCGCGCGCACCGATGTCCTCGACCGGGCCGCTCAGGCCGGCGCTGCCGGGGCGCTGCCTGCCCTCGCCGGGAGCGTCGGCGATGCCGGCTAGCGGTGGGACCTCGGCGACCGCGCCGGTCGTCGAGGAGGTCGCCGGCACCGAGTCGGGCGTCCGGGAGGAGCGACCGTGGCTCGTCGTCGTCTGGAACGACCCGATCAACCTGATGTCGTACGTGACCTACGTCTTCCAGAAGCTCTTCGGCTACAGCCGGGAGCGCGCGACGAAGCTCATGCTCGACGTCCACACCAAGGGCCGGGCCGTCGTCGCGTCGGGTCCGCGCGACCGGGCGGAGAACGACGTCGCACGGCTCCACCGCCACGGCCTCTGGGCCACCTTGGAGCAGCCGGAGTGAGCGTCGTGCGAAGGCCCCGGCCGTCATGAGCCTGCGGCGGCGGATCGCCCGCTCGAGGCGCGGCGGCTACGACCTTCGCCTCCCCGCCGGCGAGCGCGCGCTGCTCGCGGCGTTGCCGGGGCAGCTCGAGCACCTGCTCGGCGAGCTGGGAGGTGAGGGCGAGGCCCCGCCCGAGGCGCTCCGGCGCCTGTTCCCCGTGGCGTACACCCGCGACGAGCTCGCCGAGGCGACCTACGAGGCCGTCGCACGGGGAGAGCTCATCGAGCACCACCGAGAGGCGCTCGCCGTGCTCGCCCGGACGAGCGGAGCCGATCACCTGGACGAGGAGCAGGCGGCGAGCTGGCTCGCGGCTCTCAACGACCTCCGCCTCGTCCTCGGGACGTCGCTCGGGGTGACCGAGGAGGCGGTGGCCCCCGACGAGTCAGATCCGGCCTTCTCGGACTGGGTCTACTACGGCTACCTCTCCTACCTGCAGGGTGAGCTCGTCGACGCCCTCGAGGGGGCACTGCCACCACCTGTGCCGGGAGCCGACGACGAGGTCCCCGAGGATCCCTGGGGCGAGCCGCCGGGCGACCTGCGGTGGGACGGGACGCAGCGGCCCGCGGGCCCGTGACCCCGCGGCGAGAAGGGGGCAGGCGGGCGTCGAGCGGCGCAGCGGGCGGCGACGGCGGTGCGCGGCGGGCGGTCGGCGGTGCGCCCCGCATCGTCACGCTGATGGGCTCGGGCGAGCTCTCGCCGACGATGGTGAAGGTGCACCGGGCCGTGCTCGAACGCCTCGGCCCCGAGCCGGTGCCGGCCGTGCTGCTCGACACGCCGTTCGGGTTCCAGGAGAACGCCCGCGAGCTGCAGGCGAAGGTCGTCGCCTACTTCCGGGAGAGCCTGCGCACGGCCATCGAGCCAGCCGCCGCCCCGCGGGTGGGCACCGGCATCGCCGGTGAGGGCTTGCCGGAGAACGGCGTAGCGGGCCCGGCCCCGACGGAGCCGGGCCCGGCAGGTCCCGTCCCGCGGGAGCGGGTCCCCGGCGCTCCGGGGCCGCTCTCCGAGGACCCCTTCGCCGCCGAGCTGCTCACCGCCAAGCTTCGCGACGCCCGCTACGTCTTCTCCGGCCCGGGCAGCCCCACCTACGCCCTCCGGCGGTGGCGCCCGAGCGTCGTGCCGGCGTTGCTCAAGGAGAAGCTCACTCGCGGGGGCGCCGTCTGCTTCGCCAGCGCGGCGGCGCTCACCCTCGGCGCCTTCACGGTCCCGGTCTACGAGATCTACAAGGTCGGCGAGGACCCTCGTTGGGCCGAGGGCCTCGACGTGCTCGGAGCGGTCGGGCTGCACGTCGCCGTGATCCCCCACTACAACAACAGCGAAGGCGGCACGCACGACACGCGCTTCTGCTACCTCGGCGAGCGGCGGCTCGAGGTCCTCGAGGCGCTGCTTCCCGCCGACCACTTCGTCCTCGGCGTCGACGAGCACACCGCCTGCGTCGTCGACCTCGTCGCCCGCTCGCTCGCCGTCGAGGGCCTCGGCGTCGTGACGGTGCGCCGGGCAGGGCAGTCGACGACGTACCCAGCCGGAAGCGAGGTGCCCCTCGACGCGATCCTCGAGGCGGCCTTCGTCGAGCCAAGGGCGACCTCGGCGGCGGAGGTGGCGACCGTGGTGGCGGCGCCGGCGGGAAGCGCGCCGCCCGCTTCCTCGGAGGGGGCCGCCGCCGAGGCCGCTCCGCCTGCCGGCGCTGCTCCCCGGGACTACGGCCTGGCGACCTCACCCCTCCTCGACCTCGTGCACGAGCAGGAGGAGGCGTTCGCCGCGGCGGTCGAGCGGCGGGACGCCGACGGCGCCGTCTCGGCAGTGCTCGGCGTCGAGCAGCTCCTCGCCGACTGGTCCACCGACGTGCCCCAGCAGGACGAGGTCCAGCGGGCCCGGGCGAGCCTGCGGGCGATGGTCGTCGAGCTCGGCCACCTGGCTGCCGAAGGGCTCCGCGACCCGCGCGAGGTCGTCGGCGGCTACGTCGAGCTGCTCGTCGAGGCGCGCCGCCTCACTCGGGAAGGCGGGAGGTACGAGGAGGCCGACGACCTCCGCAAGCGCCTCGGCGATCTCGGGGTCGAGCTGCGCGACCACGCCGGGGGGACGGAGTGGCTCCTCCGGCCGCCTGCGCCCGGCTGATCAGTCGCCTGAGGTCACCAGGGCGACGAGGAAGCCGTCGTGGCCCTTGACGCCGACGGTCTGCAGCGCCGTCGCGCTCACCCGCGGCTCGGCAGCGACGACCTCGAACAGGCGCCTCGTCCCGACGACGTCCGGATCGCCGCTCGCCCTCTCGAGGATCCGACCGTGACGGACGACGTTGTCGACGACGACGAGGCTCCCCCGGCGGGTCAACCGCAGGGCCCATTCGAAGTAGTCGGCGTTGTGCGCCTTGTCGGCGTCGACGAAGACGAGGTCGAACGGCCCGCACCCCTCGGCGGCGAGCTTGGGCAGCGACTCGAGCGCCGGCCCGACTCGCACCTCTACGACCTCCGCGAGGCCGGCGCGCGCGAGGCTCGCCCGGGCTACCTTGGCATGGCGCTCCTCCGCCTCCAGGCTGATCAGCCGTCCGCCAGGGGGGAGCGCCCGGGCGAGCCAGATCGTGCTGTAGCCGCCGAGCGTGCCGATCTCGAGCACGTTGCGCGCGCCGACCATGGCGGCGAGAAGGCCGAGAAGCTTCCCCTGGTTGGGCGCCACGTTGATCTCTGGAAGCCCTGCTTCGGCGCTCGCCGCCAGCGCGGCGTCGAGCGCCGC
>DAHVLW010000187.1:0-2050 GCA_027320205.1 Acidimicrobiaceae bacterium | reverse complement strand
CCTCGTCGCTCTGGTGTCGCTGGTGTGGACTCCGTTCGGCCCGAACGCGATCCCCCAGAACGTCCACCTGCTTGCGGGGCCGAGCGGCTCCCACCTCCTCGGCACCGACGACCTCGGGCGCGACGTCCTCTCGCGCCTCATGGCCGGGTCGCGCGTCAGCCTCTATGCCGGTGTGATCGCCGTCGTCGTCGCGTCGGCGGTGGGCGTTCCGGCAGGGCTCGCCGCAGCGAGCTTCGGCGGCGCGGCCAGCGAGGCGATCATGCGTCTCGGCGACATCCTGTTCGCCTTCCCCGCGCTCCTCGGCGCGACGACGCTGACCGCGGCACTCGGAGCCTCGACGACGACGGCGATGCTCGCCATCGGGATCGCGTCGGTCCCCTACTTCGCCCGGGTGACACGAAGCGGCGCCCTCGCCGTCCTGAGCAGCGAGTACGTGCTGGCCGCCCGAGCCTACGGGCGCAGCAGGGCTGCAATCGTCCGCCGCCACGTGCTGCCGAACATCGCGCCACTGCTCGTCGTGCAGACGACGCTGCTCTTCTCGGTGGCGATCCTCGCCGAGGCGGCGCTCTCCTACCTCGGTCTCGGCACGCCGCCGCCGTCCGCCTCCTGGGGTCAGATGCTCGAGTCGGCGCAGTCGACGCTGCAGACCGACCCCCTGCTCGCCCTCTGGCCGGCGCTCGCGATCGCCGTCGCGGTCCTCGGCTTCAACCTCCTCGGCGACGGGCTGCGCGACGTCCTCGACCCTCGGCTGCGCCCGATCGCATGAGCCTGCTCGAGGTCGAGGACCTCTCCGTGGACCTCGGGCGCGTCCCCGTGCTCTCCGGCGTGCGCCTCGGGATCGGCGCCGGCGAGCGGGTCGGCCTGATCGGCGAGTCCGGATCGGGCAAGTCCGTCACGGCCCTCGCGATCCTCGGCCTCCTGCCCGACTCGATGACCGCCCGGGGAGCCGTACGGCTGGAGGGCGAGGACCTTCTCGCGGCGGGCGAGCGGCGGCGCTCGGAGCTGCGCGGGGACCGCGTCGCGATGGTGTTCCAGGAGCCGATGTCCGCCCTCGACCCGCTGATGCGCGTCGGCAGGCAGGTCGGCGAGGTGCTGCGCATCCACCGCGGGGCGAGCCGCCGCCAGGCGCACGCCGAGGCGGTGCAGCTGCTCGGCCACGTCGGCTTCGCCGAACCCGAGGCGAGCGCTCGGGCCTTCCCCCACCAGCTCTCGGGCGGCCAGCGCCAGCGCGTCATGCTCGCCGCCGCCATCGCCTGCCACCCGGCGCTCGTCGTGGCCGACGAGCCGACGACGGCGCTCGACGTCACCGTCCAGTCGCAGGTGCTCGGCCTCCTCCAGCATCTCGTCGAGGAGTCCGGCTCGGCGCTGCTTCTGATCAGCCACGACCTCGCGGTCGTCTCGAGCATGTGCGAACGCCTCGTCGTCCTCTACGGCGGCCGGGTCGTCGAGCAGGGCGGCACGCAAGAGGTGCTCGGCCGTCCGCGGCACCCGTACACCGCGGGGCTCGTGGCGACGGCGGCGGCGGTGACCGGCGGCTCGGGCGCCAAGGGCCGCCTGCCGACGATAGCCGGCAACGTGCCGGCGATCGGCGCCTTCCCGAGCGGCTGCGTCTACCGCAACCGCTGCGGACGCGCCGACGGGGCCTGCCTCGCCGTCCCCCGGCTGGAGGCGGTGGCCGCGGACCACGGCTTCGCCTGCTGGCACCCCGTCGAGCCGAGCGGGACGGTGGCTCCGGTCTCGGCGCCCGCGAATCGCGACGTCGGCGGGGCGAGCGGGCCGGGCGCGGCGAGCGGGGGCCAACCCTCGGCGAGGACGAGATGAGCGAGCCGGCGCACCTATTGGGCACGCCCGTGCCGCCGCGACCGGGGGACCTGGGGGACGCCGACCCGGCGGCGCCGGTGCTCCAGGTCCAGGGGGTCACGCGTCGCTATCCCGGACGAGGAGGGCGGGGCGCCGGGCGGCGGCGCGTCGTCGCCCTCGACGGCGTGAGCCTCGACGTCTGGCGGGGCGACCGGCTCGGGGTCGTCGGCGAGTCGGGGTCGGGCAAGTC
>DAHVLW010000177.1:0-22514 GCA_027320205.1 Acidimicrobiaceae bacterium | reverse complement strand
GGCGGCGGCACGACGACCCCGGCGGGCAGCGTCCAGGAGGGCGCGACGGCCCGCTGCCGCGCAGGAGGGGCGGGGGAGCGGTGAGCGCGGAGGAGGACCTCGACCAGTTCGAGGCGGAGATCGAGCTCGCGCTCTACCAGGAGTACCGCGCGGTGCTGCCGATGTTCCGCTACGTCGTCGAGACCGAGCGGCGCTTCTACCTCGCGAACGACGTCAAGGTGACCCCGCGGGAGAACCAGGGCGCCACCTACTTCGAGGTCGACCTCGGCGACGCGTGGGTATGGGACATGTACCGCCCGGCGCGCTTCGTATCCTCCGTGCGGGTCGTCACCTTCAGGGACGTCAACGTCGAGGCGCTTCCCGAGAAGGACCTTTGAGCCCGCCGCGGCGACCCGCCGCGGCACTCCCGAGCGCGCCTCTCCGGCCCGAGCACGGCCGGCGATCTGCCGATGCCAGAGGGCTTGCCGACGCGCGCCGGCGTGTCGGCAGCGCCGGGGAGGACCTCGCCGCGGCCTGGTACGTCGCGCACGGCTTCGAGCTGCTCGCCCGCAACTGGCGCTGCGAGCTCGGCGAGGTCGACGTCGTCGCCGCACGCGGCACGCTCGTCGTCGTCTGCGAGGTGAAGTCCAGGACCTCGAGCACGTTCGGCGCGCCGGCGGAGGCGGTCGGTCCGGCGAAGCAGCGCCGGCTGCGTCGCCTCGCGGCGCGCTACCTCGCCGAGACCGGCCGGAGGGGGACGGTCCGCTTCGACGTCGCCTCCGTGCTCGCCGGTGAGCTCGAGGTGCTGGAGGGAGCGTTCTGAAAGGGCGGCCAGCTGCTGCCCCGCCACCTTCGCTCGCTCCTCCCGGGTCGACGGTGTCGGTGGTCGCCGTCGCCAAGCGAGGGGGTCGGACCTGCTCAGACCGGGTCGGTCGCCTGCTGCTCCCCGTCGCGCACGTGCCCGGTCCAGCCGCGACCGTCCCAGTAGCGCTGCTCATGGCGCCCGGTCGCATCCGGGTACCAGCCGAAGAGCGCCGCCTTGCCGGTCGCATCGCTCGCCGGCGGCGGCGGCCCGGCCGGTACCTGTGGCGACGGCATCCCGAGCTGCGTCCCCGGCGCCGGCGCTGGGCTCGCCGGTCCGATCACCACGCCCGCAGCGGCACGGCCCGGATAGCTCCGGAAGGGTGCCGGTGGCGGCACCTGGGGGATCGCCGGCCTCGTCGTCGCCTGGGCGAGGATCTCGACGATGAGACCGAAGGGTTGGAGCACGAAGCAGATGAGCGCCCACACTGCCGAGGGGAGGCGCCACGGGGTCACGCCGCGCACGAGCCGGTGGCGCCGGGACATGCGGTACCCCAGGGCCGCGAAGATGCAGGCGAAGATGACCGACGTCACGATCTCCCCGCGGCTGTAGCCTGCGAGCAGTGCCGTAGCGACCATCGCTCGATCCCTCGCTCTCCTGCCGGCGCCAGGAGCGCGCCGACCGCTCGATTCTACCCCCGGGACTGTGTTTCTCCTGCGGAGGCACGCGGCGCCGGCCGAGGGCGGAGGGACGCGCGGCGGGGAAGCGCGTGGTTCTGGCTCCGCTCAGCTGGCGTCACCCGACCGAGGTCGCTCAGCCAGGCCGGCGGCGCGCCCGCACCGACCAGCAGGAGGCGTGCCAGTGCCGGCGCTCGGCGGGCAGCGAGAGCGGCACGACGACGACGTGCGCGACCCCGGCCGGGATCTGCTGGTTGCAGCCGGGGCAGACGTAGGGCTTGCGCGCCGCGACCGGTTGGATGCGACGGACCTCGGCCGTCGTCCCCGTCAGGGGGTCGAGCGCGAACCGTGCGGCTCCCGCCGCCCGAGGGAGCGCTCCCTCGCGTTCCGTCCGCCGAGGGCCGGCGCCGTCGCGCCGCGGATGCGAGGAGCTCGCCGGAAAGCGCTTTGCGGGCACACCGCAAGTATCCCGCGCGGCGACGGCACGCCGGTCGCCACGGCGCCGGCGGCGCCGTGGCGGGACGGTTCGGTGCGGTGACCGCGCACCCCGGAGCTACCCTGCCCGCGATTCGCAGCGCCTGCCGAACCGGTGGCGCCGCCACTTCGGGCCGTCGGGCCCCGCAGTCCCTTCCGGCGCGGTGCCCGCTGCGTGCGGGTGCCCGGGAGGTCCAGGACCGGCGCGCCGGGGGAGAGAACGCCGCGCCTCGAGGGCGCGAGGAGCGAAGGGAGGGCGCCGGTGCTGGCGAGCGTGCCGTCGGCCACGTTGCTCGGGGTGGAGGGACATCCGGTCGCCGTGGAGGTGCACGTCGCTCCGGGGCTTCCCGGCTTCACGATCGTGGGGCTTCCGGATGCGGCGTGCCGGGAGGCGCGCGATCGTGTCCGCGCCGCCTTCGTATCGAGCGGGCTCGCATGGCCGTCGAGGCGCGTGACGGTCAACCTCGCGCCGTCGGGGATCCGCAAGGCCGGTGCCGGGCTCGATCTGCCGATCGCCGTCGCCCTGCTCGCTGCGACGGGCGCCGTGGACGGGCGTGCCGCCGAGGGGTGCGCCTTCCTCGGCGAGCTCGGCCTCGACGGCTCGGTCCGCCCCGTGCCGGGCGTCCTCGCCCTCGTCGAGGCGGCCGCTGCCACGGCCGTGGTCGTTCCGGTCGGGTCGCTCGCCGAGGCCCGCCTCGTGCCCGGCCGCCGCGCGCTCGGCGCTCGGACGCTCCTCGGCGTCGTCGAGGCGCTGGGCACGGGGGACGGCTGGGTCGAGGCGACTTCGAGCGTGGCCGGGGACGGTCGTGATGCTCGAGCGGAT
Source organism: Acidimicrobiaceae bacterium (assembly GCA_027320205.1). GTDB lineage: Bacteria > Actinomycetota > Acidimicrobiia > Acidimicrobiales > Bog-793 > JAKAOD01. The sequence continues at coordinate 19,759 of DAHVLW010000177.1, read as the reverse complement.
CCGGCGGCGCCGGACCTCTCGGCGGTGCACGGGCAGCTCGTGGCGCGCCGCGCCCTCGAGGTTGCCGCCGCCGGTGGCCACCATCTGCTGCTCTCAGGGCCGCCCGGATCAGGCAAGACGATGCTCGCCCGCTGCCTGCCCTGGCTGCTCCCGGCGCTCGGGCCGGCCGAGGCGCTCGAGACGACCAAGGTGCACTCGGCCGCGGGCTTGCGACTTCCGCCCGGGGGGCTCGTCGAGCGGCCGCCGTTCCGGGCGCCACACCACAGCTCCTCCGCCGTCGCCCTCCTCGGCGGCGGCAGCGGGCTGATGCGTCCAGGCGAGGTGAGCTTGGCGACCAATGGCGTGCTGTTCCTTGACGAGCTCGGCGAGTTCCCTCCGAGCGTGCTCGAGACGCTCCGCCAGCCGCTCGAAGACGGCGCGATCCTCGTCGCGCGGGCGCGCGCGAGCGTCAGCCTGCCGGCGCGCTTTCTTCTCGTCGCTGCCACCAATCCCTGCCCGTGCGGGCTCGGCGACGCCAAGGGCGCCTGTCGTTGCTCGCCCTCGATGATGGAGCGCTACGCGCGGCGACTCTCGGCGCCGCTGCTCGATCGTCTCGACCTGCTGGTCGCCGTGCGCCGCGTGCCGGAGCGGGAGCTGCTCGACCCGGCCCGGGCCGAGCGCTCGTCGGCGGTCGCGGCGCGCGTGGCGGCCGCCAGGAGGCGTGCCGCCGCCCGCGGGCTTCGCTGCAATGCCGAGCTGTCACCGGGCCGCCTCGACGATCTGGCGCCGCTGTCCCGGCCGGCGCGCCGGCTGCTCGAGGCACGCCTACGCTCGGGCACCTTGACCGCCCGCGGGCTCGACCGGGTACGAAGGGTCGCCCTCACGCTCACCGATCTCGACGGCGCCGAGCCGCCGATCACCGAGGAGCACCTTGCCGTCGCGCTCGAGCTGCGTGCCGGGGGCGACCTCCTCGTCGGGCGCGGCGCGCCGTGACCCGCCGGCGGCATGTCCTGACCGGTGGGCCTGCCGTGACCGACCCGGCAATGTTCGACATGCCCGGTGGCGGGCAGGGCTCGGCACCCCCTGCGATCCGGCGCGAACCGGAGGATGCGGCGTGGGTGGTCGCGCTCGCCTCGCTGCCGGGGATCGGGCCCGCGATGCTCCGTCGGCTGCTCGCCTTTGAGGGGGCGAGGGTGCGCTGGCATGCAGTCAGGGTCGGGCGGCTCGAGGCGTCCGCGCTCGCCGGGCCGGGAGCTCCCCCGCCCGAGCGTCGGCGCGACCTCCTCGAGCGGTGGCAGGCGGCCGCACAGGCGCAGGATCCCGAGCGCGACCTCGCCGAGATCTGCCGCCACCGGATCGCGGTCCTCGTCCTCGGCGACGACGCGTACCCTGCGGCGCTCGCAGCCGAGCCGACGGCTCCTGCGGTGTGCTTCGGCATCGGCCGCCTCTTGGGCGAAGGTGCGCTCCAGGCCGCCGGCCGCGTCGCGGTCGTCGGAACCCGCTCCTCCACCCACTACGGAGAGGAGGTCGCGGCTGGCCTCGGCGCCGAGCTCAGCGCCGCTGGCGTCAGCGTCGTCTCCGGGCTTGCCGCCGGCATCGACGCCGCCGCGCACACAGGAGCCCTCGCCGGCACCCCCGGAGGCGGCGCTCCGCCGCTCGCGATCGTCGGCGGCGGCGTCGACGTCGTCTACCCCGCCAGCCAGTGGCGGCTGTGGTCGCGGGTCGCCGGGGCCGGGACGATCCTTTCCGAGGCGCCGCCCGCCGCCCGGCCCGAGCGCTGGCGCTTCCCCCTGCGCAACCGCTTGATTGCCGCGGCGAGCGACGTCGTCGTGGTGGTCGAGGCACACCGGACCGGTGGCGCGATGCACACCGTCGAGGCCGCCCTCGCGCGGGGCATCCCAGTCGCCGCGGTTCCGGGATCGGTTCGCAGCGCCGCCTCGGAGGGGACGAATGCCCTGATCGCCGACGGAGCGCACCTCGTGCGAGACGCCGACGACGTCCTCGCCCTGCTCGCCCTGCGCATGGCGGCGCGGGGCATCTCGTCGCTTCCGCGACTCTCTCCGCCTGTGCACGGTGATCGACAGGCGGCCCGCAGGAGCGCAGCAGCGGGCGACGACCCGGCAACGGGCGACGACGCCGGGGCCTTCGACCCAGCGGGCGGCGCCGCAGGAGCGTCCGGTGGCTCGCATCGCTCGTCGAGGCGCCGAGGTCCCATCGAGCGCGCAGTCCTCTCCGCCCTCGGCACCGAGACGACGAGCCTCGAGGCCCTGCTCGGTCGCTGCCGCCTGCCGATCGGGGTCGCGTGCGTCGCCCTCGAGGCCCTCGTCTCAGACGGCGCCGTCCGGCGCGAGGCCGGCGGCTTCCGGCTGGCCCGCTGAGCAGCTTGCGGCCGCCGACGTGTCCGGAGGGCTGTCGGGGCGCGGCCGAGGGGGTGCCGGGCGATGGCGAGATCGGGGGTCCGGGGGCGCCTGCTGGAGGGGTGGGCCAGCATAGGGCCCGCCGGGCGTCGGGCGCGCCCGCACGCTACGGTTCGGGCGATGGCTGCGCCCGTGCTGAACCGACCACGGTATTCCTCGATCAGCGCCAAGGCGTACGAGCACCCTGCCGACAAGGCGGCGACGGCGGCGCTGGCCTCGATCCCGCTCCTCGAGCGGGTGCTGAAGAAGCTCAGCGAGCTCCGATTCGAGCGCTCCTTCCAGCAGCTGCTTCTCGCCGACGCCGTGCGTGCCGGCGAGCGCCAGCGTCCCGACCTGTGGCGCGCCCACCTCGCCGCCTACGAGACGCTCGACATCGACGCAAGGCCCGAGCTCTACGTCGGCCAGCTCCCGGGGATGAACGCGCTGACCGTCGGCTCGGCGCGCCCGGTGGTCATCGTCAGCCCTTCGCTCGTGAAGTCGCTCGACGCGGGCGAGGTCGCCGCCGTCCTCGGCCACGAGGCCGGTCACGTGCTCTCCAACCACGTGCACTACGCCACGGTGCTCGCGATCCTGCAGCGCCTGCTCTCGGTGGGGCTGTCGCCGATCGGCCGCCTGCCGCTCCAGGCGATCGTCCTCGTCCTGCTCGAGTGGTACCGCTGCGCCGAGCTGAGCTGCGACCGGGCCGCGACCCTCGTCGTCGACGACCCGCAGCTCGTCTGCCGGGTGCTCATGGACATTGCCGGCGGGGGAGTGGCCGACCTGAGCCTCGACGCCTTCGTGCAGCAGGCGACGGAGTACGCCGAGACCGAGGACCTGCTCGCCCGGCCGGGACGCTGGCTCACCGAGCTCGGTCGCACCCACCCGTTCGCCGTCCGGCGGGTCGGCGAGCTCACCCGGTGGGTGGCTGAGGGCGAGCTCGACCGGATCCGCGCCGGGAGCTACGTCCGCCGAGGCCAGGAGCCTCCGGCAAGCGACCAACTGCGCAACGCGACCGAGCACTACCGCCGGCGCTTCACCGAGATCGTCGACCGCGTGGCGGGCGGGATGCAGAAGATGTTCAACCAGATCTCGGACTGGCTGCGCTCGGACGGCGGCGAGCACGACGACCGCTGAGCGCGGCGCGGGGCGTGGAGCCCCCATCGGAGGTCACGGCTCGTCGGTCGAATCGACGAGCTCGAGGTAGGCGGCGCGGACCTTGTCGGTACGCGGGCCCGGGCAGGTGTGCAGCGGCGCGCCGTCGATCGCGGCGATCGGCTGCACGCCGCGGACCGAGGAGGCGAGGAAGGCCTCCTCGACCGTCGCCGCCGTGAATCGACCGATCGCCACGTCGGCTTCGTCTCCGCCCAGGCGCTCGAGGACGAGGCCGCGGGTGACCCCGGCGAGGCAGCCCGACGACAGGGCGGGGGTGCACATCGTCCCGCCGATCACGACGAAGACGTTCGACCCCGAGCCTTCGCAGAGCAGGTCACGCGTATTTGCAAAGATCGCCTCGTCGCCGCCGTGCTCCGCCGCCCACGCCAGCGCGCGCACGTTCTCGCCGTAGGAGACCGTCTTCAGCCCGGCGAGCGCGCCCCGCTCGTTGCGGCGCCAGGGGACGACGACGACGTTCGCCGACGCGGCAGGCGGCGCGCTCGGCTCGACTGCGACGACGACCGTCTGCTCGCCCGGGAGGCGTCGCGAGCTGAGGGGGCCCCTGCCGGCGGTCACCGTGAGCCGGATGCGGCCCTCGGCCACGCCGGAGGCGCCGACGACGTCCTCGACGGCCTTCTCGAGCGTCGGCGCGCCGGGCGGCTCGATGCCGAGAGCGGCCGCGGATCGGGCGAGGCGCTCGAGGTGCCGTCCGAGGGCGAAGGGGCGGCCCGCGCGCAGCAGCACGGTCTCGAATATGCCGTCACCGGTCACGAGGCCGTGGTCGAAGGCCGAGACGGTGGCATCGCGCTCGTCGAGCAAAGCGCCGTTGACATAGGTGACCGGCACGCGCGGAGCCTACCGGTCGTGGCTCGCCCCGGCGTCGACCTCCTCGATCGAGCACGCCGAAGCGCCGGGTTCGACGCAGGGCTCGCATTCGAGCTCGAGCGTCGCATGCGCGATGTCGAACGGCCGGGAGATCTTCGACTTCACGAGCTCGCCGACGGTCTGGGCCTCCTCGAGGCTTGGATGACCGGTGAGGACGAGGTGCGCCGACAGCGCACGGAGCTCGCTCGAGAGGCTCCAGCAGTGGACGTCGTGGACGCCGGCGACGCCTTCGACCGCCGTGATCTCCTCGCGCAGCCGCCGGAGGTCGATGTCGCCGGGGGACGCCTCGAGCAGGACGTCGACCGCCTCGCGCCCGGTGCGCAGCGCCCCGGCGACGACCAGCGCGGCGATCCCCAGGGCGACCACGGGGTCGAGCACCGCCAGGCGGCCTGTCGTCGCGACGACGACGCCGACGACAAGGACGCCGAGGGAGCTCGCCGCGTCGCCGGCAAGGTGCAGCACCGAGGCGCGGCGGTTGAGGCTGCGCGAGCGCTCGTAGAGCAGTAAAGCGGCGGTGGCGTTGGCGACGGCCGCCCCGCCGGCGACTCCCGCGACGACCGCGCCGTCGGGATGCCCGGGGTGCGCGAGGCGCTGAGCCGCCTCGGCGGCGACGAGGGCGGCGACGACGAGCAGCAGCCCGACGTTGGCGAGCGCCGAGACGATCGTCGCCCGGTGGTAGCCGAAGGAGCGCTCCTCGGTCGGCGAGCGCCTCGTGAGCCGCTCGGCGACGACAGCGACGAGCAGGCCTCCCGCGTCGGCTGCGTCGTGTCCCGCGTCGGCGAGCAGTGCAGAGGAGTGGGCGGCGGCGCTTGCGAGGAGCTCGGCCACGGCAACTCCGACGTTGACGCCGAGGGCGGCGCCGAAGGACCCCGTGCGGCTCCTCACGCCCGAAGCGTACCGGTGCCGCCGGCGCCTGCTCTCAGGCGCTGACCCGCCTGCCCCGGACCGGCTCGGCGCGCCTCGGGCAGGTCAGATCTGCGCGGCGCGCAGCGCCTCGAGGTGGGCGCTCTCGCGGACGATCTCGTCGCGCACGATGGCGACGTCCTCGCGATGGGTGATGCCGATGCAGCGGTTCTCGGTGGTGACGACCGCCACCTGGTCGCTTCCGGGGCCGACGAGGCTGCCGACGACGTCGGGGAGGAGCAGCTCGGGCCGCACGGCAGTCTCGGGGTCGAAGCGGCGCACGGCCTCGTCCAGCTCGTCGAACAGGCGCGGCCGGAAGCCGAAGAGGTTCATCGACACCGGCTCGTCGCCCGCGAGCAGCAACGGCCCCGCGAGGTCGGACCCCGCGGCATCGGGCGGGCCCGCCTGGCCCAAGGGCACGGCGTCGAAACTCCCGTCGTCGCGCCGGCTCACCCGGTGCTCGGCCACCCGGCGGAGCAGCACGTCCTCGCCGACCTCGCACAGCCCTCGCGTCACCGTCGCCGCCGTCAGCACCGTCCGGGCAAGGTGGTAGGCGACGAGGACGTGGGGGCTCGCGTCGACGCCGGGGGACAGGTGCTCGACGATGAGGCGGAGCGCGGCTTCGCCGTAGAGGTCGTCGGCGTTCGCGACGCCGAAGGGCCCGTCGACGAGCGGCCGCGTGCATAGAAGGGCCTGCGCAGTGCCGGGGACCGGCGGCTGGCAGACGTACTCGACCGGCAGGTTGGACGGCCAGCGCCGGCCGACGTGGTGCGCGACCTCCGCCCGGATCTCCTCTCGGACGACGACGATGATCCCGGAGAAGCCGCAGGCCTCGGCGGCGAGCGCCGTATAGTCCATGATGGCCTCGCCGCTCGGCCCGACAGGGGCGAGCTGCTTCAGCCCGCCGAAGCGTCGGCCGTGGCCCGCGGCGAGGATCACGAGCTGCACGCAGGCATCCTAGGTTGCGGTGTCGCAGCCGGAGAGATGAAGGTCACCGATGCGCGTTAGCGGACTGTTAAGCGTGCTCACGAGGCGTGATCGCCCGGTCGCGGGCGATGGCCCGGCGTCCGAGGCCCCGCCGGTGAGCGAGCCGCCCCCGCCGGCGCCGGAGGCCCTGTCCGCGTCCGAGGCCCCGCCGGCGCCGGAGGACCCGCCGGTCAGCGAGGCCCCGATGGTGAGCGAGGAGGAGATCGAGCGCCGGAGAGCCGCGCTGGCCGAGCTGTTCGACCTGATGCGCCCGGCAGTCCAGATGGACGGCGGCGACCTGGCCCTCGTCGACGCCGACTACGTGAACGGGATCGTCGAGGTCGAGCTCCAGGGTGCCTGCGGATCGTGCGCCATCTCGGCGACCACGCTCCAAGGCGGCGTCGAGCGGCTCCTCCGCGAGCGCCTGGCGTGGGTGACCGAGGTGCGCGGCGGTGTCGACGAATCGATCGACCCCTTCGAGAGCGCCGCGATGGGCCGCGGCGGGTACGTCCCTCGCTACTACTGAATCCAGTGATGGTCGAGCACGCGGAGGCACCGATCGCTCCCGGGTGGCGCCGGCGGCGGTTCCCGGCCCCGTGCGGTCGGCACGGGAGTCAGTGCGAGAGCCGGCCCTCCCGCATCACGCGTCGCAGCATCCGGTAGCCGACGAGGTGGACGTCGAGGCCGCCGAGCGCCGCGGCCAGCGAGCCGTCGGCGGTGAGGAATCGGTGCTCGGCGACGCGCTCCTCCCAGTCAAGGGCCGCTGCGCGCAGCTCCGGCGTGTCGATCGCCGGATGGGCATGCACCTCGGTGACCCCGGGCGGCAGCGAAGACAGCGCCTCGGCGGGCGTCGCCGTGCGCTCGAGCAGCGCCCGGAGGGAAATGACACGATCGGGCGAGACGACGCCGCGCTCGGCGGCGAGCTCGCGGAAGGGGAAGCCGACCCGACGCTGCTCCTCGGTCCCCGGCAGGCGCACTGGGAGCCGTAGCTCCTCCGCGAGGTCCAGGTAGACGTCGAAGAACTCCGGCTTCAGCTCGACGCCGCCGAGATGGACGTCGAGGTGGCTGACGTCGAAGCCCCAGAGGATCGCCCGCTCGACCTGGGCGCGCCACTCCCGCCGCACCTCGTCGACGTCGGCGTGCTCCCAGACGTCCTCGACGGTCCGGGGGAAGCCCCCGTCGCCGTCGAGCAGCGAGGGTGACTGGGTGATCGGTCCCCACCGGTAGTGGTCGAGCTCGGAGTTGAGCGTGAGGTGTACGCCGACGTCCTCGCCCCGGTAGGCGGCCGCGGCACCGCGCGCCCAGGGCGCCGGCACCATCAACGACGCCGAGGTCGCCGGGCCGTTGCGCAGGGCCCCGTAGACGACGACGTTCGCCGCGTGGGAGAAGCCGAGCTCGTCGCAGGTGACCACGAGCGCCCGGGCGCCGGGCGGGAACCCGAGGACCTCGGCGAGGGAGCTCATCCGCCTAGCGCCTGCCTCGAGCACGAGGATGCAGGGGGAGGACCCACTTGCCGATCCTTCCGAGCACCAGGCCGACGCCAACCCCGGCGGCGACGTCGGACGCGTGGTGCATCCCGACGTGCACGCGGCTCGCCGCGACCACCGCCGCGCAGGAGTAGTAGACGGGCGCGAGGAGCGGGTCGCCGTCGGCGAGGAGCGTGGCGCCGCAGAACGCCGCGGTGGCGTGCCCCGAGGGGAAGCTCGACGAGAGGGGCTGGCGGAGCGGCAGGGGGTGGTCCGGCTGGTCGTCCGGACGTTCCCTCGGGAAGAGCGCCTTCAGGCCGACGTTGACGAGCACCGACTCGATGCCCGTCGCCGCGACCGCCCTGAGCGCGGCGCGCTCGTGCAGCCGCCCACCGCGAAGCGCCCGGAGCAGCGCGAACACGACCCAAAGGAGCCCGAAGTCCCCGAGGGCCGAGGCGGTGTAGAAGACGCGGTCGGCGAGCGGGCGACCGCGCCAGGGGGCGACGACGCCCTCGACGCGCTTGTCGAAGGAGTGGACGAGGTCGAGGACCATCGGGCGGGCAGACTAATCGGCGAGGGCCGGCACCTCGCCCGCGGCGACGGGCCCGCCGCCGGCGGCGGGGCAGGCGTGCCGGTAGGCGCAGCTCCTGCACAGCGGGGAGGGACGGGGTCGGAAGTCCTCCGTCTCGCAGGCGCGCTCGAGCGCCCGCCACACGGCCGTGGCACGCTGGCGTACCCCCCGCAGGCTCTGCGCGGTCGGCGACTCGGTGACGACGACCCCGTCGCCGAGGTACATGAGCCGCACCTCAGACGGCGCCTTGCCGAGCACGAGCTCGCAGAGCAGGGCGTAGAAGTGCACGCCGGTCATCCGCGGGCGCGTCCGCTCAGGTCGCGGCGCCCGCCCGGTCTTGTAGTCGACCACCGCGAGGTCCCCGCCGGGGAGGAAGTCGAGCCGGTCGATGATGCCGCGCAGCCCGATCCCGTCGACCTCGGCGCGCAGGTCGAGCTCGATTCCGATCGCCCGGACCTCCGTCGGATCCTCCATCGCGAGGTACCGATCGAGGAGCCCCCGGGCCGCCTTCTCGAACAGCTCGAGCTCGCCCTGGTCGAGTCCCAGGCCGGCGATCTGCGACGGCAGGAGCGCCGCCCAGGTGGCGGCGAAGGCCACCTCGACGCTCTCGGGCGTGCGGCTCTCCGCCGGGCCCGAGCCGAAGAGGAGCTGGAGCACCCTGTGGACGAGCGTGCCTCGTACGAGGTGCGGCGAGGGGAGCTCGGGCAGGCGGTCGACGTAGGCGAAACGGAACGAAAGCGGGCAGCTCACGAAGCTCGTGAGCTTGGAGGGGGTGAGCGTGTCGGGGAGCGGCAGGCCCATCGTGCCAGGCTACGTCGCGGCTCCGCGCGCGCACCGGACCCGGGGCGCCGCCGCAGATGCCGGCACGCTCAGCCCCAGACCTCGGCTCGAAGCCCCCGGAGCGGGCGTCGTCGTATTCGAGGAAGAACCCGTCGACGTCGAGCCCTGCTCGTTCCGGAACGAGACGGCGAGCCGGCCCTTGGCCTTCGAGATCCCTCCGAGCCGGTAGATGAAATCCATGTGCCACGACGCGCGGCGGAGCTCGCCGTCGGTCGCCGACTGCAGCCCGACCGACTCCTGCATCCGCACGGCTTCCCGGATCGCGGCGTCTTCCGTGGCGCGGAGATCCTCGGCCGAGACCCGACCTGTGTCGTGGTCGGCGCGCGCGGCGAGCAGGCTCGCGGGTCTGAGCAGGCTGCCGACGTGGTCGGCCCGGAACGGCGGAAGGCTTCTCTGGGCCACCGCCCTCACTCCTTCGTCGCGACGTGGTTCGGCACCACGTTCATCTTCGGCGCGTAGCTCTCGACCTGCACCTCGCGCGCCACCGTGCGGAGCGCGTCGGCGAGCTCGTCGCGGCAGCTTTGGCAGGGGCCGTAGAAGCGCTCGGACACCTGGGAAGCGCAACGTGGGCAGGCGAAAGCGAGCGGGGCGTCGCCAGGACCGGGTCCCGCCAGCGCCTCGACGCTTCCGAGCAGGTCCTGATCGGCCACGGGGTCACCCTACAGCGGCTCGTCGAGCGGGCCCGGGGACACGGCCGCGGCGGGGCTCGCCCGGACCGCGCCGATCCGGCGACCGATTCTCGCGGCGGCGAGCGCAGAGACGAGCGAGCCGGCGTTGACGGCGGCGACGTCCTATGCTCTTATCCTTGCTAAGGATCACGGGTCCCGTCGAGACGGTGACCGCCACTGTGCCGGGGGTGACCGCGGAGCCGATCATGGCGCGGAGCGGGGACCGGCGGACCTATCGTGGCAGCATGACGAGACGTTCCAGTCGGCTCTTGGCGGCTCCGCTGCTCGCCGGGGCGTCGCTCGGCGCGCTCGGCCTCGGCACCGTGCCACAGAACGCGCCTGCCGCGCCCGCCGCCAAGGTGGCTCGTGCCGATGCACGCACGGCGAAGGGCACCGGCGCGGCGGCCCTGGCGAAGTCGATCAACCTCGTCGCAGCCGACATGCCGAAGGGCGAGAAGTGGGCGAGCGCGCCGCAGGGCAAGAGCGACAAGGTGGCGAACGCCGCCGGGGTGCAGGCAGCACGCTGCCTCGACGGGGCTGGCGCGGCGACCGGCGACCCCTTCGGCGCGAGCGATGTCGTCGCCGGCGCCGTGCTCGCCGACGTGAAGTCGCTGCAGTTCTACCCGAAGTCGTCGACCCTCACGCACCTGCCCGCTGCGAACACCGAGGTCGTCGTCGTGAAGAGCGCGACCGACGCGCGCAAGGACCTCGTGGCGGTCGGTGCGAAGAAGGCGCTTGCCTGCATGGGGACGCTGTTCGCGGTCCAGAGCGGTCAGCAGGGGAGCGGGAAGGTGAAGGTCTCGACGAGCTTCGTCAAAGCCCCCCGCTACGGCAGTGCCCCACCGGTATGGGACCGCTTCGTCGCGACCGGCGGCAACCTCCCGAACGCGCTGAAGCTCTACAACGACGAGGCGTTCTACGTGCAGGGCCCCGCCGAGGTGTCCTTCTCCTTCCTCAACCTCGGCTCGCCGTTCAAGAGGGCCTGGGCGACGGCGGTCATCGAGTCGGTGATGGCGAGGGCGGCGAAGCTGGCCCGCTGAGCGGCGCCTCGGCGTCCTCGCCCAGCCGGTCTCGCCGGAGCCATCGTCCCCGGTCAGGGCAGCACGGCGGCTCCTCTGCCTGCCTTTGCCTTACCATCGCAGCACATTCGGCCTGCTCACGCGCCGGCGCGCTCGACGGCGTCGCCGGGCGGGCCGGCGCCGCCGGCTCCGGCCGCGGCGTCACTTGCGGCCAGCTCGGCCAAGGAGGTCTTCCCAAGGAGGTCTCTCAGCTGGCCGATCGCAGCCGACCAGCGCGCATGGAGCGGGCCGGCATCCTCCCACCGCCGCGTCTCCTCGCCGAAGGCGCACCGTTCGGCGTGCAGCGGTCCCTCGGCCGCCTCGATTACCTCGAGCGCGCTGATCTGCGACGGCGGCCGGGTGAGCCAGTAGCCACCGTCGCGGCCGGCCCTCGACAACGCCAGTCGGGCGCGCACCAAGTCGCCGAGGATCTGCGAGGCGAACGTCCGCGGCACCGCCGTGTCGGCGACGAGTTCTCGGATCTTGCGCGGCGAGCCCGTGTCGTAGGAGCGGGCCAGCGCGATCGCCGCACGCATCACGTAGTCCCCGCGCTTGGACAGCGCCATGTCCACGCCGGATCACCGTTCCGGCGCAGCACGCGTCGCACAGCGGGGCGGCCGCGGGCTGCGGCTCCGACGGCTCCCGCCGCCGGTCACGAGGCGCCCGACGCGGCGGCGGGCGCGGCGGCGGGCGCGCCCGCCCCCTTGCGGGCGCCCGCAAGGGCCTTGCGGGCGAGCGCGATTGCCGCCACGTCCCCGCGGCCGCGTCGCAGCGCCGACGACGCCACGACCCGCGCGCCGCGACCCGCCAGGGCCCTCGCCATGATGTCGAGCGTCGAGCGCGGGTTGACGTCGTAGGTGCAGAAGACCGCGGCGGGCAGCCCGCCGAGTCGGGGCAGCTCGTCGAGCCATGCCCGGGCCGCCCGGGACGGGCCGACCTTTGCGACCACCATGCCCTCGACCCAGCTGCCCACCACGAGCAGGTCCGTGGCGGCGAGCTCGTCCGCCCCGACACGCTCGATCGGCAGCACGCGCACCCCGAGGCCCTTCGCCGCCAGCTCGTCGCCCACTTTGCGGGCGACGCCGGCGGTGCGACCGCCGGCGCTGGCGTAGCAGACGAGCGCGCGACGCGGCTCCGGCCGCCCCTTGCCGGGCCGGCTCGGACGCCCGGCGATGATCGCCGACGCCGCGCGCCGGCCCTGGGCCATCGCCTCGACCACCGTGGCCGGTCCCGTGAGCGCGTCCCCGATGACCCAGAGCCGCTCGCGCACCGGCAGCGACGCCGCGCGCAGGCCGATCTCACGACCCAGCGCCAGCTGCCCGACGGCGTTGCGATGCGCGACGTCCGACGCAGGGTTGGCGAGGACGCCTGAAGCCGTCCACTGCCGGTCCGGCAAGCCGGTCGCCTGCCGCCTGACCGGGGTGCCCGGCAGGGATCGGGCGATCGCAGGGTCGACGCGGTAGCCCATCGCCATCACCACGAGGTCGATGTCGAGAACCTCCTCCCCGCCGCTCACCACCTTGGGCGGTCGGTCCGCTCGCGTCTGGACGGTCCGCGCCACGTGCGCGCTCCGCACCCGTTTCCCGTCGCCCTCCAGTCGCGTCACCGTCCCCGAGAAACGGATCCCGACGCCCTCGCGCCACGCCTCGTCGAGCTCGTCGGGGCGGGCGAGGGCGAAGCGCCGGTCCAGCCAGTCGACGCAGGTCGCGTCGAGGCCCAGCCGGCGAGCCGTCCGGGCGACGTCCATCGCCGTGTTTCCGGCGCCGAGGACGAGCACGTGGCCGGGATGGGCGGCGCCGCCCGCGGCGGGGAGCCCCATGGTGGCGAGCCAGGCGTCCCGCGCCCCGGTCTGCAGCGCCGCCTGTCCCGTCTTCAAGAAGGTCGTGGCGTCGGTCACCCCCTCGAGGTCGGCGCCCGGGATCGGCAGCCGAACGGGCACGCTCGCCCCCGTCGCCACGATGACCGCGTCGTGCTCGGCGAGCAGCCGGTCGAGGCCCTCGGCGTCGATCTCGACGCCGCACCGCACCTCGACGCCGGCCGCCTCGAGCTGACGCCATGGGCGAGCTGCCACCGCCTCGGGGAGGGTGAAGTCGGGGATGCCCCATCCGAGCAGCCCCGAGGGGACGGCATCCTTCTCGTAGACGGTCACCGACGCGCCCGCTTCGAGGAGGGACCAGGCGGCTCCGATCGCCCCCGGGCCGGCGCCGACCACGCCGACCGACATCTCGACGTCGGGGCCGGGATCCGGCGGTGGGACCGGGAGGTTGTCGGTGACGAAGCGCTCGAGCTGGCCGATGGCGACCGGCGTCCCTCCGGCCAACGACCACGTGCAGGCCCCCTCGCACTGAGCTGCCTGGTTGCACACCCGGGAGCAGACGTCGGGGAGCACGCTCGTGCGCTGCAGGATCTCGTGGGCGCCAGCGAGGTCCCGGTCACGAACAGCGGCGATGAACCCCGGGATGTCGTTGTGCGCGGGGCAGCCCCGCACGCACGTCGGGTCCGGGCAGGTGAGGCACCGTTGCGCCTCGGCCAGCGCCGACTCCCAGGTCGGAAAGCCGCGCCGGACCTCGGTCGCGTCGCCGAGAAGCCGAGCGGGGTGCACCACGTCGGCAGCTGTGCGGGGGGCGACCAGCATGGGCCCGTCGACCTTGATGGCGCTGAACGGGCACGTGCGCACGCACTGGCGGCAGCCCACGCAGATCTCGTCGTCGCCTGCCGCCACCCAGCGCTCGGTGTCCATGCGCAGCGCGCCGGCCGGGCACCGCACGACGCACTCCTGACATCCCGCGCAGCGGTCCTCTATCACCTCGACGCGGGGACGGCCAGTCTCCGCGTGGCGTTCGTCGATCATTGCAATGGCCATCGAGCTCCTCCTCGCCCCGGACCGTCGCCTGTCAGCTCGCGGCGTGCATGAGCACGTACATGACGCTCGCCGCCGCACCGCAGCCGAGGACGACCCCGAGGGTCGTCAGCCGTATTCCGAGGGCGCTCCGGCTCACCGGCACGAGCTCCCGCCCGGCGATCCGCCACGTCGCCCACGCCGCAGCCGCCGTACCGGCGATGATCACCGCGACCTGGACCACCACGATCCAGCCGTTGGAGAGGATGTGGAAGCCGTAGATCGACGACTTGGCGGAGCCGTACCCGGCGATGTGGGCGACCGCCGGCACCACCCGAGCCGCGTGCTTGAAGAACTTCGGCAGCTGGCGGGCGAAGTAGTCCGCACCCACCACGGGGATGAGCCCGTAGGTCATCGGGACGAAGAAGCTCCGGAAGCGCGATCGGCGGTCGACGAAGCTCTGCGGGCCCGTGCCGGACTGCACCGTTCGTCCGAGCGCCTGCGCGATCAGCCACGCCACTCCGGCGGTGAGCAGCGTCACCACGGCGATGACCGCGAGGTAGTCGACAGGGTCGGGATAGTGCGGGAAGCCGAGGTTGGCATTCAGCCAGCCGTCCATCGAAGCGAAGACGTTGGTGGCGTTGAACTGCTGGTAGACGACGAGCCCCCAGAGCATGGCGATGCCCCAGGCGACGTCGGCGCGCCGCCGGCGCGGGGCGACGACCGACGTGAGCGGCCGCTGCAGGAACAGCCCGACGTTGCCTTCCGAGCAGCCCTTGTAGCACTCCGAGCACAGGCCGCAAGCGAGGTTGGAATCGGCGCTGCCGGGCCAGGTGTACCAGGGGCAGCCGTAGCCGTTGGTCCCGCCCCGCATGCAGTCCTTGGTGCGGCACGAGAGGCACACCTCGCGGTCCTTGGTCCGGAACCCGGCGACCGAGCCCATCGACCCCACGGTCCCGATCAACGTCGTGAGCGGGCAGACGTAGCGGCAGAAGGTTCGCCGCTCGAACACGAGGAAGAAGATGAGGGCGGAGCTGACGATGCCGACCACCATCCAGGACGTGTCCGCCGGGTTGCCGGGGCCGGCGATGTTGAAGAACTCCTCGATCCAGGTGAGGAGGAGGAAGCTCGCCACCGGGATCAGGAACCCGAGCCGGGCGAGCGGCTCGGGGAACTTGCGCCCCAGTCCCAATGCCTTCTGCGTGCGCTGCCAGAAGGCTCGCCGCTGCACCCACTCGGCGAAGCCGCCGAAGGGGCACATCGCGCACCACGCCCGCCCGACGACGACCATCATGACGAAGACCAGGCAGAACCACACGTACCAGGTGATGGCGGCGCCGAAGTTGAGCCCGGGGATCGCCGTCCCGGCCAGCCCGACGAAGATCACGGTCCAGAAGACGATCTGGTTCGGAAGGATCAGGAGGAACTGGAACTTCCGGTTGCGCACGAGGCGCGCGACGAGCGGGTTGCGCGTCAGCTCCAGCCCGGGCTCCGGGTCCGACGCCGCGAACCGCTCCGTGATTCCCGTCCGGGTCGGAGGCCGGAGGTGCACCGCCGCGAGGATCGGGTCGACCTGGGTGGTGCTGCGATCCTGCTCTTGGAGATCGACCGCCATTCGCCCCTCCATCCACACATGTAGTCAGTGGGTCTACGTACGTGAAATTACGGCACCCGTAGACCATACGTCAAGTGACTCGCTACACTTAATGCGTGAACCTCGGCCCTGAGGGGCGTGGCGGCGGCGTGGCGCCCGCCGACGCCTACGGAAGCGGCACCGCCGCCGAGGGGGACGACGCCGATGGGGGACTACCGGAGACCGACGCGGCCGCTCCTCGGGGGCGCGGGCGGTACCGGCGAGTCGAGGATCTGATCGAGCACCGTGTCCAGCTCGGCGGCCAGCGGGTCGGGCTCGAGCCGGCGCCGCGCCGTCTCGGCCGCCGCGACGGCGAAGACGACCACGAGCAGGACGAGGGTGATCAGTGAGACCAGCACCGCCGCAGTACAGGCCATCAGGAGCACTTCCACCACCCGATCCTGGACCTGCCGGATCGAGCTGTGAACCGGGAGGCTCCGCGTCGAAGGCTCCCCGATCCTACGGAGGACCTCCGGAGAGCACGGAGCCGCAGCACACCTCCTTGCCGATCGATCGCCGGCCGGGGGGCCGGGCGACCGTCCGGGTCGTGATCGTGGACGACCACGTGCTCGTGCGCGAGGGAACGGTCCAGCTGCTCGAGTCCGAGCCCGACCTCGAGGTGGTCGGGCAGGCGGGAACGGCCGAGGAGGGGATCGATCTCGTCGACCGTCTCGTGCCCGACGTGGCGCTCGTCGACGTCAACCTGCCGGGCGCGAGCGGTCTGGAGCTCGCCCGCCAGGTGGTGGCGAGCGCCAGCACCACCCACGTGCTCGTCGTGAGCGCGTACGACGACCACGCCTACGTCACCGAGGCCCTGGACAGCGGTGTCGGCGGGTACCTGCTGAAGACCGCGTCGGCCCAGGAGCTCGTCGACGCCGTCCGCATCGTCGCCAGCGGCGTCTTCGTGCTCGACGGCTCCATCTCCTCGCGGCTTGGACGCCACCCCCGGCGCGAGCGCGCCGAGCTCAAGGGACCTGGCGCCCTTACGCCGCGCGAGGCCGAGGTGCTCGAGCTGCTCGCCCGGGGCCGGTCGAACAAGGGGATCGCGACGGAGCTCGCGCTCGGCCTGCGCACCGTCGAGACCCATGTGTCGCGCGTGCTCGAGAAGCTCGGCGCCGCCTCGCGCACGCAGGCGGTCGCCTACGCCCTGCAGCACCGGCTCGTCTCCACGAACGGCCATGGCGACCGCCGGGAGGGCTGACCTCGCCGCCATCCGCCGCATCGCCGCCCCGCCCGTCGGCGAGCTGCGGTTCTGGTTCGTGCAGGCGATGGTCGTCGCCCTCGCCGGGCTGCACCTCTTCGTCGACCTGGAGACGCCGTCCGAGCAAGGCCCGTTCCCGGGCGGTATCCCGGTCGCCCTGCTCGTCATCCCCGTCGGCTACGCCGCCTTGGCCTACGGGCTCGCCGGCTCGGCCGGCACCGCCATCTGGGGGGCGCTGCTCTGGCTTCCCGACCTCCTCCTTCCCCACGACGAGGGACACGTCGGCGCCGATCTGGTCGACCTCGCCCTGGTCGTCGTCGTGGCGTTCTTCTTCGGTCACTGGATCGAAGCCGAACGGGCAGCCCATTCCCGCGCCGATCGCTACGCTGCCCTGGTCGTGGCCGCCGAGGAGGACCAGCGCCGGCGTCTCGCACGCGAGCTCCACGACGAGCCCCTCCAGCACTTCCTCCACCTCGCCCGACGCCTCGAGAGCCTCGCCCGGGCGAGTGGTGTCCCGGCGAGCGTCGCCGCCGGCCTCGGCGAGGCCAGGCTGCATGCCATCGACGCGGCCACCCGTCTGCGGGGCGTGGCCCGCGACCTCCGCCCGCCGGCGCTCGACCAGCTGGGCCTCGTCGCTGCGCTCGGCAGCTTCCTCGCCGACGTGGAGGAGGCCTCGGACCTCGAGGTCGAGCTCTCGGTGCACGGTGACACGACCCGCCTGGCCCCGGACGCCGAGCTCGGTGCCTTCCGGATCGTCCAGGAGGCCGTGCGCAACACCGTTCGCCACGCCGGCGCACGGCACGTGGAGGTCACGGTGGAGTTCGCGCCCCACGGGCTGCGGCTGGAGGTCGCCGACGACGGCCGGGGCTTCGTCCGGGCCGGAGGCGAGCTCGCCGCCGGCCATCTCGGCCTGCTGGGCATGACCGAGCGAGCGCGCCTCCTCGGGGGGTCGTTGGACGTGCGGACGGCCCCGGGGGCGGGAACCGTCGTCGAGGCCTCGATCCCTCGCCGCCGGGCGCCGATGGGGGTCGGGGGGTGATCTACCAGACGAGCGCGCCGCGGCCGAGCAGCGTCCCGCGCCGCAGGTCCTCGACCACCGACGGGACCTCCTCGAGGCCGACCCGACGAGAGATCACCGGCCGCACCTTTCCTGTTGCGACGAGCTCGGCCGCGAGCCGCACGTCGTGGCGCGAGGCGTAGCGCACGCCGAGGACCGACAGCTGCCCCGCCACGAGCTCACGCGAGGCGACCGGGAACTCGATCCCGCGGAAGCTGGTCAGGCACACGAGCCTGCCGTTCGAATCGAGGTGCTCGAGCGCCCAACGCGAGCTCTCCTTGCGGCCGAGGAAGTCGACGACGACGTCCGCCTTGCCGCCCCAGCCGTCCGGCAGGGAGACCGCGTCGAAGCTCGACGAGCTCGCCGCGTGGACGCCGAGCTCGTCGGCGAGGAAGGAGAGCTTCTCCTCGGCGACGTCGAGCCCGAGGACCTCGGCACCGAAGGCGCGCGCGACCTGGACCATGTGGATCCCGAGCCCGCCGCCTGCGCCGACGACCGCGACACGCTCGCCGCGCCCGATGCTCGCCCGCCGCGCGACGTGGACGGGCGTCGCCGTCGCGTCCGGGATCACCGTCGCCTCGACGGGGTCGAGCGAGCCGGCAAGCGCCAGCGCGTTCAGCTGTGGCAGCCTGACCAGCTCCGCGAAGCCTCCGTCGCAGGCGACGCCGACGTTGCCGCCGAAGTTGCGGCAGAGCGACTCCGCCCCGGCGAGACAGCGCTCGCAGGTGCCGCAGGAGAGGTAGAAGTAGGCGGTGACGCGCTCGCCGACGCGACCCACGGGGACGCCCGCGCCGACCGCCTCGACCGTGCCGACGAGCTCGTGCCCCGGGACGCGGGGCAGGTGGGCCGGGTCCGCGCCGAGCTGCCCGGCCATGCAGTTGACGACGGTGAGCCCGATCCCGCACGACTCGACCCGGATCAGGACCTCCCCGGGCCCGGGCTCCGGGTCGGGGGCCTCGCCGAGCTCCAGCGTCCCGCCCCATGCGCCGATCCAGGCCGCCCTCACGGCACCTGCATACCTACCTGTCCGGAGGGCGTCAACAATCGCGCCACCGCGAACGTCGACGGCCCCGGTACCGTAGCGCAGCTATGCAAGACGACGATCACGAGCGCACGAGCGCTCCAGCGGCGCTGTCCCCACCTTCGGGCTCCCCGGGCCGGCACCGGAGCTGGCGCGCCCGGCGCCGGGCGAAGCTGCGCGCCCGCTCCGCACTGCGCCGCCGCCTGACCCGTACCGGCATCGGGCTGCTCGCCCTGATTGTCGTCGTCGCCGGCGGTGGCTTCGGCTATTACTACTACCGCACCAGTCAGATCCACCACGTCAAGGCGCCCCACATCGTCGCGGCGAAGGGGCCCACCGAGAACATCCTGCTCATCGGCTCGACGAGCCGCTGCGCCGCCAAGTCGATCGCCCTCTACCGCCAGGAGTGTGCGAACGGCGTGAACGGCATCAACAGCGACGTCGTGCTGGTCGCCCATCTCGACGCGACGACGCACACGATCTCGCTCCTGTCCATCCCCCGCGACACCTTCGTGCCCGGCGCGCGCAGCGGCAACGCGCTGTGCGGCGGGACGTCGCTGCTCACGCCCGGACTGTGCGCCGACAAGGTCGACGCCGCCCTCGTCGAGGGTCCCGACCAGCTGATCGCCGCCATCGAGCAGGACTTCGGGATCCCGATCAACCACTTCGTCGAGCTCAACTTCGCGAGCTTCACCAACGTCGTGAACGCCCTCGGCGGGCTCAAGATGTACTTCCCCGACCGGCTTTACGATGCGAGCTCGTTCTTGAAGATCACCAAGACCGGCTGCCAGCTGTTGAACGGCACGCAGGCGCTCGCCCTCGTGCGCTCACGCCACCTCTACTACTTCACCAAGGGCGAGACGCCGAACTACGCCGCGATCCAGGCGGTGACGACGCCCAGCGGCCCGTACTACACGGCGAGCTCGGGCGGCCATTACGACGGCACGGGCGACCTCGGCCGGATCGTGCGCGTGCACCTGTTCTTGAAGGCGCTCGCCCAGCAGGTCGCGGCGCGGGGCCTGTCGAACCCGGTCACCGACTACAAGCTCGTCGGTGCGGTCGCCCCCAACCTCACCGTCGACAGCGGGCTGAGCACGCTGGAGATGGTCCACCTCGCGCTCGAC
>DAHVLW010000159.1:0-4564 GCA_027320205.1 Acidimicrobiaceae bacterium | reverse complement strand
GGCGCGCTCGCTGACGCTGGTCGAGGATGTCGGCGACCTCGTCGAGGAGGTCGTCGACGACCTGTTCGTCCGCAAGTACGTGCTTCGGGGGGCCCCGGACCTGAGCCGCTCCGAGGCCGTCGAGCTCGCCCGCGAGGTCCTCCGGCACCCGTCGGCCCTCCTCGCGCCGGAGCCCGGCGGCGACGGCGTGCCGGCGATCCGGCGCCGGCTCGCCGAGGCGGTCCTGCGCGAGGTCGACCGCCGCAAGCGGGGCGCCGGCGTGCTCACCTATGACGACGTCCTCTCGCGCCTGCAGAAGACGCTCGCCGACGGCCAGCGCGGGCCCGCGGCCCGCTCCCGGCTGAGGGACCGCTACGAGGTCGTGCTCATCGACGAGTTCCAGGACACCGACCCGGTCCAGTGGGAGATCGTCCAGCGAGCCTTCGGGTCGGGCGGCGCCACGCTGGTCCTGATCGGCGACCCGAAGCAGGCCATCTACGCCTTCCGGGGCGCCGACGTCCAGGCGTACCTCGGGGCCGGCCGCGCCGCGACGGCACGGGCGACGCTCGCGACGAACTGGCGCAGCGACGGGCCGCTCGTCCGGGCGCTCGACGCCTTGCTCCTCGACACCCAGCTCGGCGACGCAGGCATCGTCTACCGTCACGTCGCGCCGGCGGCGCGGAACGACGGGACCCGTCTCAGCTCGGCGCCGGCGCGCGCCGCTCTGCGCCTGCGACGTGTGGCTCGGGATGCCGTCGAGCGGACGAAGAGCGGCGACGTCCAGATCGACGCCGCCCGCCGCTTCGTCGCCGAGGACCTGGCCGCCGATGTGGCCGCGCTGCTCTCCTCCCCGGCGACGGTAGAGGTCGAGGACGAGCGCGGCACCCGGCGCGAGCGCATCCGGCCGGGTCATGTCGCCGTGCTCGTGCGGAAGAACAGGGAAGCCGAGCTCGTCCGCGGCGTGCTGGCCGAGCGGGGCGTGCCCGCGGTGGTCGTCGCGCCGGGCAGCGTCTTTGCGACCGGCGCGGCGGCCGAGTGGCTCTGCCTGCTCGCGGCCCTCGAGCAGCCCACCTCGCGGCCGCGTGCCGCCGAGGCCGCGCTCACCTGCTTCCTCGGCTGGGACGCCGGGACGCTGGCGCTCGCCGGCGACGAGGAGCTCGACCATCTGCATGCCCGGCTGCACGAGTGGGCCGCGGTCCTGCGCGAGCGCGGTGTCGCCTCGCTGCTGGCGACCGTCGAGGGGGCGACCCGGTTGCCCGCCCGGGTGCTCGGCTTTCGCGACGGCGAGCGGCGGCTCGCCGACCTCCACCACGTCGCCGAGCTCCTCCACGCCGAGGCGACTGGCTCGGGTCGGGGTCCGGCCGCCCTCGCGACCTGGTTGCGCGAGCGCATTGCCGAGGCCCGGGGCGCGGCCGGAGGCGACGCCGACGCCGAGGAGCGGAGCCGGCGCCTCGAGTCGGACGCTGCGGCGGTCCAGGTGCTCACGATCCATCGCAGCAAGGGTCTCGAGTTCCCCGTCGTCTACTGTCCCTACCCCTGGATCGGAGGGGGGAGCGGCAGCACAGAGCAGTTCCCCGTCTTCCACGATCCCGATGGCGGCGGCGCGCGCACCTTGGACGTGGGCGGCAAGCGGCCCGGGATCTCTCGGCACGTGCAACTGGCGATCGCCGAGGATCGCGGCGAGGAGCTCCGCCTGCTCTACGTGGCCCTCACCCGGGCGCGCCACCAGGTCGTGTGCTGGTGGGCGCCCGCCAGGGACGCGGGGCGGTCCCCGCTCGGCCGGATCCTCTTCGCACGCGACCCTGAAGGCGCCGTGGGCGTCGGCGTCCGGAACCCGGACGACGACGCGGTGACGGCGCGCCTCGCCGAGCTCGCCGCAGCGGCGCCGGAGTCGATCGCCGTCGAGGCGGCCCAGCCCTCGCCCGCCGCCTACCGTCCCGAGGTGCTGGCCCGCGGCGAGCTCGCCCTCGCCACGCTGGACAGGGATCTCGACACGATCTGGCGGCGCCTGTCGTACAGCTCGATCACCGCTCCGGCGCACGAGGGCCGTGACGAGCCGGAGGGACGAATCGAAGACGAGGCGCTCTCGGGCGGTCTCCTCCCCGCCTCGGGCGACGGGGACCATGCGCACCTTCGGTCGATCCCCGCCGCGCTCGCCGAGGCGCCCGCAGGCGCTGCCTTCGGCACGGTCGTGCACTCGATCCTCGAGCGGACGGACTTCGCGTCGGCGGATCTCGAGGGCGAGCTGCGCGAAGGGTTGGAGGGGGAGCTGGCGTGGCACCGCGTGGACGTCGGCGAGCGCGGGGCGCTGGTCGAGGGGCTCGCCGCCGCGCTCTCGACGCCGCTCGGTCCGGCGCTCGATGAGCTCCGCCTCGCCGAGGTCTGCCGCGCCGACCGGCTCGACGAGCTCGGCTTCGAGCTCCCGCTCGTCGGTGGCGACCGGCCGCACGCGGCGCTCGAGCTCGGCGAGCTCGGCGAGCTGCTCGAGTCGATGCTCCCTGCAGGCGACCCGGTCGCCGTCTACGCCCCGCGCCTCTCCGAGCCGGCGATCCAGGCGAGCCTGCGCGGCTACCTGACCGGGAGCCTCGACCTCGTCCTGCGGGTGCCCGGCGGCGCCTTTGCCGTGTGCGACTACAAGACCAACCGCCTGGCGGCGGGCGAAGGTCCGCTCACGGCGTACGACTTCCGGCCGGCCGCCCTCGCCGCTGAGATGGCGCGCTGCCACTACCCGCTCCAGGCGCTCCTCTACCTCGTCGCCCTCCACCGGTACCTGCGTTGGAGGCTTCCCGGCTACGCGCCGGAGCGCCATCTGGCCGGCGCGCACTACCTGTTCCTCCGCGGCATGACCGGGAACCCCGACGCCCGGGTCGGCGATCAGCCGTGCGGGGTCTGGTCGTGGCGTCCCCCGGCGGGCGCGGTCGAGGCGGTGAGCGATCTGCTCGATGAGGGGCCCCAGCCGTGAGTGCCAGGACGGTGTGGACCGACCCCGACGACGCCCGCCTCGCCCGCCGGGCCGGCGGGCTGCTGCGGCAGTTCAACGAGGCAGGCGTGCTCGGCGCCTCCGACGTCCATGTCGCCAGGCGACTCGGCGCGCTCGCGGCGATCGACGACCAGCGGATCCTGCTCGCCGCGGCGCTCGCGACCCGCGCGCCGCGGCTCGGCCACGTCTGCGTCGACCTCGCCACGATCGCCGGGACGGCGAGCACCGAGGAAGGCGACGCGGCGCCGCCCGAGCTCCCCTGGCCCGAACCCGACAGCTGGCTCGGCGCCGTGCGCGAGAGCCCCCTCGTCGGCGAGGGACGACCGCTGCAGCTTGACGGCACCCTCTGCTACCTCGACCGGCTCCATGCCGAGGAGTGCAGGGTTGCCGCCGCGCTGCTCGAGCGCGCACGCGCTGTGGTCCGCGCCGTCGACGAGCCGGAGCTCGAGCAGCGGTTGGCACGGTTGTTCCCCGACGACGGCGCCGGGAACCTGCAGCGTCTCGCCGCCGCCACAGCCGTCAGGCGGCGCTTGGCGGTGATCGCGGGCGGCCCGGGGACGGGAAAGACGACGACCGTCGCCCGAGCGATCGTGCTCCTCGAGGAGCAGGCGCGGGCCGAGACCGGTCGGTCGCCGCTCGTGGCGCTGGCGGCGCCGACCGGCAAGGCGGCAGCCCGCCTCCATGAGGCGGTCCGCGACGAGGTCGAACTTCTCGGACCCCGCTTCGAGGGCTCGGCCGAGCGCTGGACGACCTCGACGATCCACCGGCTGCTCGGCACTCGACCAGACTCGAGCACCAGGTTCCGCCACGACGAGACGCACCCGCTCGTCCACGACGTCGTCGTCGTCGACGAGGCTTCGATGCTGTCGCTGTCGCTCATGGACCGGCTGCTGGCGGCGGTCCGACCCGACGCGCGTCTCGTCCTGCTCGGAGATCCGCAGCAGCTGGCGTCGGTGGAGGCCGGCGTCGTCCTCGGCGACATCGTCGGGCCGACCGAGTGGCCGGGAGCCGACACGGCGGTCGCGCCGAGCGTCGTCGTCCTGCGGCGGAACCACCGTTTCGGGGGAGCGATCGCCGAGCTCGCCGCCGCGGTGCGCGCGGGGGACGCCGAGCGCGCCGTCGAGCTCCTCGAGCAAGGCGGTGACGAGCTGGGCTGGATACCCGCGACCGCCGCCGAGGCGCCGCCCGAGGCGCTCACGGAGCTCCGTGACGTGGTCGTCGCAGCATGGGCGCGGGTCGCCGGGCTGGCGGCGACCGGTGACGTCGCCGGCGCCCTGGAGGCGCTCGGTACCTTCCGGGTGCTCTGCGCCCACCGTCTTGGACCGGCCGGGGCAGCGGGGTGGACCGAGCGGATCGAGCGGTGGCTCGCCGAGGAAGGCATCGGCGAGGACCGCCGAAGCGGCTGGTACGCCGGGCAGCCGCTGCTCGTCACGGCGAACGACTACGACCTGCGGCTGTTCAACGGCGACACCGGCGTCGTCGTCGCGGAGCGGTCGGGCCGGCTCGCCGCCGCAT
Organism: Acidimicrobiaceae bacterium; assembly: GCA_027320205.1. Lineage (GTDB taxonomy): Bacteria > Actinomycetota > Acidimicrobiia > Acidimicrobiales > Bog-793 > JAKAOD01. Next base: position 90 of record DAHVLW010000159.1, on the reverse strand, counting down.
TCGACCGGGGGTCGGACGTCGTCCAGCTGAGCCCGAGCCGGCTGTCGGACGTCGAGACGTGCTACGCGATGACGATCCACAAGGCGCAGG
>DAHVLW010000116.1:0-6826 GCA_027320205.1 Acidimicrobiaceae bacterium | reverse complement strand
CGGTCAGCGCCTCAGGACGGACCCGGACCCAGTTCATGTCGTTCAAACGAAGGTTGTCCTCCAGTCGATGTCGTTCGCGCGAGCTCGGCTCGACGGCGACGACGAAGCCGGCAGACCCAACGATGCTCGCTGCAAGCAGTGAGAAGCAGCCTTCGTTCGCGCCGACGTCGACGAAGACGTCCCCGGCGCGAAGTGTCCGAACGAGGCACGCGAGCTCGTTCGGCTCGAAGCACGCGGCGGCGTACAGGCATCGGCCGATGTCGGATCCCGGGCTGACGCGAAGCTTGAGGCCGCGAAGCCAGTGAATGGTCACTGCGCCCGGCACCAACGCCCACGAATGCAGGCGGGCCAGAGCGTACCTGAACGGCATCCGCCAGTCGCGCTTGGCCGGCATCCCGAATTGCCATCCCGGAACGACCTCGAGCTCAGGCCGAGCGGCAAGCCGCTGCTCGAGTTGAGCAAGCACTCGGGAGCGACAGACCCCTTCGAGCACCCGCCGAGTCACCGTTGACATCTGACCCAATCTAGATACTCATCGCATGGCGCCGGTGATCTTGGGCTGTCAACGGCCAACCGTGATTGCGACGGCATCGGGTCCGTGATGTGCGCGGGTGAGGAGATGGACGAGCCCTCGCTGTCGGACACAGCAGAACGCCGAAGGGCATTGGAGGCCGCGCTGACAGCCGACCCGACACCTGTCCCCGACCCTGAGGTGCTACACGGTGAGCTCGAGGAGCTCAGGAGCTTCAGCGAGGTCTTCTCGACCTGACCGACGAGGTGGTGTTGCGCATCTGGCTCACCGATGGGGGTCGCGCTCGCCCACCTGTCAAAGAGCTCCCGACCTACCCTGACCGCCACGTTGGGTCAGCGCGTCGGTCGCCCGACTCGTACCCCTCCTGAACAGCCCTTCCACGAAACCCGCCCCCCAGGCGGCGTGCATCGTCGGCAAAGCCGCCGCCATCGCCGGAGCAGCCGCCGGATCCCGGCGGGCTTCGGACACGGCGCGTCCGGCGACGACCGTCAGGTAGGCGGCGAGCACCCTCCGCCGCCACGGGCTGAGCAGCCCGAGCATGAGCGCCGGGACGGCGACCTGGCGGGGGGCGAGCGAGCTCGGGTGCTTGCGGATCGTCCCCGCCCTGGCACGGCCATAGCGGTAGTACTGGGACGCTAGGGACCGCAGGCCGCCGCGCACGGCATAGGTCGAGCAGATCGCCGGGTCGAGCCAAACGCCGCCGGCGCCCCGAGCCCGGTGGGCGAGCTCTGCGTCCTCGTTCCCTCCGAAGTGCTCGTCGTAGCCGCCGAGCTCAGCCAGCTCGTCCCTGTAGAAGGCGCCGAGGTAGACGGTGTCGACGAAGCGCGGCGTCCCCGAGGTGCGGCGGAACTCCGCCGGCCCGCCGCCGATGCGGGAGGTCATCGCGGCGACGACCCCTCGCTCGAACGCCGTCACCCCCTCGAGCCGCATCGGCCCGCCGACGATCGTCGCCTCCGAGCGCCTGAGGGCCTCGACGCAACGGGTGACGTAGTCCGGCGCGATCACCGTGCGTGCGTCGACCCGTACAACGACCTCGCCCTTCGCCTCGGCAATGGCGACGTTCATCGCCGCCGGGCGGATCCGCCGGGGATTGTCCAGGATGCGCACCCGCGGGTGGCGCCTCGCCAGCTCCCGCGTCCGGTCCTTCGAGCCGCCGTCGACCAGGAGCACCTCGACCAGGTTCGCATAGTCCTGCACGTCGACCGCCTCCAGGCAGCGCTCGATGCGCTCCTGCTCGTCCAGCACGGGGAGGGCGACGGTGACGCTCGGCAGCTCCCCGCCACGCCGGCGGCCGGCGCCGTCCCAGCCGTCAGTCACCTGCAAGCACCCAGCGATTCTCCCTGCTCGTTCGCGCCGACGCCGTGGCCTTGACCAACCCGTCGGCCTCGAGCAGCCGGAGCCAGCGAAGCACCCCCTCGCGACTGATCCCGAACGACTCGGCGAGCTCGTGCGCCGACGCCGGACCGCGGCCGAGCCGCTCGAGGATCTCGCCACGCCGGTCCCGGCGCATCGGCAGGCGCTCGCCTCGCCTGAGCTGCGCGCGCGGGCTCGTCGACCGGGCCCGGCGCTGCGGCTCGTGTCCCTCGCGCACGTCGTCGACCCGGCTCGCCACGGCGACCCTCTCGGACCTGGCGGGTCGCCCGGCCACGATCCCGGCGGGTCCCTCGGCCACGATCCCGGCGGGTCGCCCGGCTCCGATCCCGGCGGGCACCGCGGCGGCCACCCGGGCAGGAGGCTCGCCCGGGACGCTGGCCGTCGCGGCAGCGACAGCCCGCGCCGCCTCAGCGGACGCTCCGGGCGCCGCCCGCCGCCGCGCTTCGTCGAGCAGCCCGTAACCCTCGAGGAAAGCGGGTGAGACCACGGAGCTCGCGAGCCTGCCCGGATCCGGCGCGGCGACGCGCGTCTCGGCACGCGGCGGATCGCCAGAAAGGTCGTGAGGCGACTGGGCGTCAGCGGCGGCAGCCCGCGCCGTCACCTCGTGAGGCGACCCGTCGGCCTGGGCCGCCTGCCGGTCGGTGCCGAGCACCGCGACATGCGCCGCCCCTTCCGGAGCACCGGTCGGATCCCACAATCTCGCGTCCCGCCGACGACGCATCGCGCCCGCACCTCGCGTCCCGACCCGCAGGCTCGTGCAGGCCCGCCGAGCGCGCCTATCCTACAAGATAGGACCACCTCGGCGGCGCCGAGCGAGAGCGGCGCCCCACCGAGCGTCGCAGGGCTCAGGCGGCCGACCGTCGGCCGCCGAGTCGCGCTACGGCCGCCGCGCCGCCAGCTGCGCGACGACGCGGTGCGGGATGTCGAGGTCTCCGGTCCCCGTCCCCATCGCGAGGTCCGGCTTGTAGGTCCCGTGGAAGTCCGAACCACCGGTCCCGACGAGCCCGATCTCCTCGGCCATCGCTGTCAGCGCTGCCCGGGTGGCCGGGTCGTAGCGACCGTAGTAGCACTCCACGCCGGCAAGGCCGAGCTCGGCGAGCCGCTGGAGCTCCCGGCGCAGCTCGTCCGGCTCGAGACCGAGCGAGCGCGGATGGGCGAGCGAGGTCACCCCGCCCGAACGGGTCGTGAGGTCGACGACCGTCGCCGCCTCCAGCCTGACCTTGCTCACGTAGGCGGGCGAACCCTTGGCGAGGAAGGTGTCGAACGCCTCCTGTACCGAGCCGACGACACCCTTGCGGACGAGCACGGCGGCGAAGTGGGGGCGGCCGACGCCCTGGCCACCGGCCTCCTCGAGGACCTCCTCGTAGCTGATCGGCACGCCGAGGTCGACGAGCCGGTCGACCATCTCGGCGTTGCGGCGGGAGCGGTCGTCGCGCAGGCGCTCGAGCTCGCGCTCGAGCGGGGCGTCGGCGTCTTCCCCCACGAAGTAGCAGAGCACGTGCATCGTGCCCGTCGCCACGCAGGAGACCTCACAACCTGGGACCAGGTCGACGCCGAGCTCGGCGGCCCGGGCAGCTGCCCGAGCAACGCCGCCGGTCCCGTCGTGGTCGGTGAGCGCGAGCGCCGTGCACCCGGCCGTCGCAGCCAGCTCGACGACGCGCTCAGGCGTCTCCGAGCCGTCTGAGAACGTGGAATGGCTGTGCAGGTCGATCATCCCGCACGACCGTACCGGCCGGGAAGCGCCGCCGTCGAAGGGTCGTCGCGAGCGGCAGGCAGGTGGCGCCGATCGGCTTGGGGCGGGTGACCGCGCAGTCCCCCGTGGAGGTTGGTCCGAAGCCTCGGCGCGATGGATTTATGCTGATCGATGTCGGACCTGGCACATGCATCGCCATCAGTCCATGTGCCGCTGGGAGGAGCCTTGGCGAGGGCGAAGGCGAGGGCGAGGGTGACCGCCGCGCTGCAGGAGGAGGCCGCGCAATGCTGCCCCTCGGTCGTCGACGCGCCGCTCGACGACGCAGAGGCCGCAGGCCTCGCCGGCTTGCTCGGCGCCCTCGCCGACCCGGTGCGCCTGCGGCTGCTGTCGATCGTGGCCTCCCGGCGGGAGGTCTGCTCGTGCGACCTCGAGGTCCCGCTCGGCAAGAGCCAGCCGACGGTGTCCCACCACACCAAGGTGCTCTCGGATGCCGGCCTGCTCGTAAGCGAGCGACGAGGGCGATGGGTGTGGTGGCGGGTCGACGCCGACCGTCTCGCCGAGGTGCGCAAGGCACTCGGCGGCTGAGCGGCCCTGCCGAGGTTCGAGGACCGGCGCGACGGCTACCGGGGACCATGAGCGGCGCCACCATGCCTCGAGGGGCTGGCTCGCCTCATCCGCCGAATATGTCCTCGGCCGTGACAGCCAGGTCGACCGGTCCATCGACCGCTTCGCGGGCGCACACGGCGAAGCGAGCGCCGGCTCGCAGGCTCGGCAGTGACGACGACTTGCGCTGGAGCTCACGCACGATCGCCGCGCCGTCGACGCGGCGAGCCCATTTCGCCTCTCCGACGAGCACGGCCTCGCGCTCTCGGCCGGCGAGCACGACTGCGTCGATCTCGTCCGGCGGATCGCCGGCCCTCCAGAACGGGCCGACCGCGACGACGGCCTCGCCGATACGGCCCTCCCCCGCCATCCTGCGGAGGTGGGCGCGAAAGGCCTCCTCGTAGCGCGGACCCATGTGCTCGTCGAGTCCCTGGAGCAGGACGGCGAGGATCCCCCTACCGAGCCCTCGCTCGATCTCGGCCGCATGCCGCGAGAGCATGCCGAGCCAGAAGGCCAGGAAGTTGTCGGCGATGCGGTAGATCCGCCGCCGGGTCCGTCGCGGGTCCTCGGTCACCGGGACGACGCGCTCGACGAGTCGCAGCTCGACGAGCCGCTCGAGCGTGCGCGTCGGGTCGGCTCGCACCGCGTCGGCGATCTCGTTGTGCCGCGTCCTGCCGGAGCCGAGCGCGTAGAGCACCTGACGCGCCAGGTCGCCACCGTCGCCCTCTGTCGCGAGAACGAGCTGTCCCTCGGTGAGCAACCGCGCTCCGGGTTGGCACGCGAGATCCGAGAGGTTGTCCGCGATCGTCCGCCCGACGTCCCACCACCGCAGGTAGAGCGGCACGCCGCCGACGATCCCCCAGACGAGCGCCCGGTCCGCCGGCGAGAGCCCACCGAGCATCTCCCCGGCCTCGTGCGGGCGGAAGGGGTGGAGGAGGAGCGAGAGGTCGATCCGCCCGTAGAGGGGGGCGCGCTCCTCCCGCATCGACTCCATGACGCGCACCGCCGAGCCGCACAGAAGCAGGCGAAGCTTCGAGGACTCGCCCAGCCGGTCCCAGAAGGCGCGGAGCACGCTGAGGAGCTCCGGCGACGTCGCGAGGAGCTCCGGCAGCTCGTCGAGCACGAGGAGGAGCGGCTCGTTCGTCGAGGCCGCCGCGAGGCTTGAGAGAGCCTCGGGCCAGTCGCGGAACGCCGCCGGTTCGAATCCTGGAGCAGCGATCCCCTGGGCGGCGGCTGCCCCGGCCAGCGCGCTCAACTCGTCCGCGACAGGACGCGAGCTCCCGGTGTGGAACACGGTCCACCGCCTTTCGGCGAAGTGCTCGACCAGCGCCGTCTTGCCGACGCGCCGGCGGCCCCACACGGCCGCCATGCGCGGCCCCGGCATCGCCCACCACTCCTCGAGCTGGCGCAGCTCGTCCCGCCGATTTACGAAGCCCGTGGTCACCCTCCCGATAATACCGACAGAAGATGTCGCCGACCCAAGACGTCGGCGACCTTAGATGTCGGCGACATCGAATGTCGGTGACGTCACGTGTCGACAACTTCCCGTGTCGGCCACCATCGATGGCGATCGCGAGCATGGCCGCCCGCAGGAGGCGACCGGTGTGCCGGGGACCAGGCCGGCGGCGCCGGGCCTCGCCGGGCCGGGCCTCGCCGGGCCGGGCCTCGCAGAGCCGGAGCGCGGCCCGGGCCCGGGAACGGGCCCCCTTGGTGGCAGAATGCGCGAGGTGAGGGAGGCCTGCGGCGTGTTCGGCGTCTACGCGCCCGGCCTCGACGTGGCACGGCTCGCCTTCGACGGCCTCTTCGCCCTCCAGCACCGCGGCCAGGAGTCGGCGGGCATGGCGGTGAGCGACGGCGAGACGGTCACGGTCGTCAAGGACATGGGTCTCGTGACCTCGGTCTTCGACGCGCGCACGCTGCTCTCGCTCCAGGGCCACCTCGCCCTCGGCCACGTGCGCTACTCGACGAGCGGGCCGAGCACATGGCACAACGCCCAGCCCGTCTACCGCTCGGTCGGCAGCGCCGGCTTCGCCCTTGGCCACAACGGCAACCTCACGAACGTCGAGGCGCTCGCCGCCGGCGCCGGCATGCTGCCAGGAGTCGTCGCCTCCGACAGCGAACTCGTCGGCGAGCTGCTCGCCCGGGCGTTCCCGAGCGCCGCTCACATCGGCGACGAGGCCGACCTCGACCTCGAGCAGGCGCTGCTCGAGGTGCTCCCGCGCCTCGAGGGCGCCTTCTCCTTCGGCCTTCTCGACGCAGGTCACCTCGTCGCCGTGCGCGACCCGAACGGCTTCCGCCCGCTCTGCCTCGGCCGGCTCGAGCCGAGCGACGCGGCACCGGAGGGAGGCTGGGCGGTCGCCTCGGAGACCCCGGCGCTCGACATCGTCGGGGCCGAGCTCGTGCGCGAGATCGACCCGGGCGAGATGGTCGTCATCGACGCCGGCGGCCCGCGCTCGCTCCGGCCCTTCGCCGGAGAACGGGTCGAGTCGCGCCTTTGCATCTTCGAGTTCGTCTACTTCGCCCGTCCCGACAGCCGGCTGCTAGGGCGCGAGGTGCACGCCGCCCGCCACCGCATGGGCGAGCGGCTCGCGACGGAGGGCCCGGCGGACGCCGACCTCGTCATC
>DAHVLW010000104.1:0-8385 GCA_027320205.1 Acidimicrobiaceae bacterium | reverse complement strand
CGACGCCGCGCACGAGAGCGACGATCGCCTCGTTGAGGGGCGTCGCCACGCCGCACCTCGCCCCGAGGTCGGCGATCCCGCCGTTCAGCGAGCCGATCTCGGTCGCACGGCGCGCCACGACGTCCTGCAGCATGCTGGCCTTGTGCCCCCAGGCGACCCTGGCGGCGTGGTCGACGAGCGCCTCGGGGTCGGAGTCGAGGACGATCCCGAGCGCATCGGCGACGGCGGCACCCTCGGCGACGAGGGCGCTCACAAGCGCCCTCGTCGCCGGCAGGTCGCAGATCTGACCGTGGGTGAGACCGGTCAGCGCACCGACGGGGTTGGTCGCGGCGTTGAAGACGAGCTTCGTCCACTGCGCCCCCCGGGCGTCTTCGAGGGCGACCGTGGGCATCCCGGAGGCGCTGAGCAGCTCGGCGAGCCGCCTGACCTCTCCCATGATGCCGAGGTCCCCGCCGTAGGGTCCGATCCAGGTGTCCCCGGTCGTGTCCATCTCGACGACCCCCGGCGCGACGACGTGGCCTGCCGGGAACGTCGTCCCGACGATGACGTGGCGGACGTGCTCGGCGACGATCTCCTCGTTGCCGACGCCGTTCTGCACGCTCGCGACGCAGCCGCCGGAGAAGCAGTGCGCAGTGGCCTCGATCGCGGCTCGGGTCGCGTAGCCCTTGGTCGCGACGATCCCGAACTCGCACGCCGGCAGGCTGCTCGCGTCGTCGGTCGCCCGCACGGCCGCGGTGATGTCGGCGCAGCCGGTGATCCGCAGACCGTCGCGGTTGATCGCCTCGACGTGCTCCCGGCTCAGGTCGTAAGCGTGCACCTCGACGCCGTCGAGACCGGCGAGATGGGCGGCGAAAAGGCTGCCGACTGCGCCGCACCCGACGACGCAGACGCGCGTCACGCCCCCGTCCCGGTCCTCGCCTTGCTTCGCGCCCGGGGTCAGGTCCCGCTCAGCCGGCACGGAAGTCGTCCCGAAAGGTCCCGAGCCGTTCGGCACCGCCCGCCGTGACGAGGTAGTCGTCCTCGAGCCTGAGGCCCCCGCCGCCGGGCCAGTAGGCGCCGGGCTCGATGGCGAGCACCATCCCCTCCTCGACGGTCGCGGGGGAGGCCTGGTGCGCCCACGGCGGCTCGTGCGCCCGAGCGCCGACGCCGTGCGCGACGGCGTGGTCCGGCTGGCCGGCGTAGCCGCCCTCGGCGAGCCGGGAGCGGATCGCCCGGTCGACCTCGGCGAGGTCGGCCCCCGGTCGAAGATGCGCGACGGCGTCGTCCCGCGCCTGCAGCAGGAGCTCCAGCAGGTCGACATAGCGCGAGTCGAGCGAGCCGGGGCAGAAGTTCTTCGTCAGGTCCGTCCAGTAACCGTCGGCGCAGACCCAGATCTCGAGCAGCGTGGGCTCGTGCTCGCAGACCGGCCGGTGACCCGTCGCGGTGAAGGTCTTGATGCCGGGCCCGGACCACACGAGGGTGAAGGCACGCGCCATCTCGACCCGCCCCTGGTAGCCGATGCCGGTCTCGTGGACGAACCCCTCGAACATCGCCCCGACCTCGCTCTCGCGCATCCCCGGCCGGATGCGCGCGCCGACGTGCTCGAGGCCGAGCGTCGCGAGCTCCTGGGCGAGGCGCATCCGCTCGAGCTCCTGGGCGGTCTTGCGCATGCGGGCCCGCGCGAGGAGCCCCGTCGCGTCGGCCACCTCACGGGCGACCTTGCCGAAAGCCTCGAAGTAGGGCGCGCTGAAGACCGTCGGCTCCCCGGCCATCCGGTCCGCGCCCTGGGCGGTCTGGGAGAGCTCGACGCCCACCCGCCGGCCGAGGTCCCGCTCGGCGAGCACCCCGAGGGCGAGCGACAGGGCCCGGTCGGCGGGGGGGCGGGGGTCGGCGGGATCGTAGTGGGGGTAGGTGCGGATGTCGCCCGTCCAGGCGGTGCGTCCGGCGTCCTCGAGCTGGGGGGCGAGTACGACGAGCGTCGCCGGCCCCCTCCTCGGGAACACCGCGAGGTCGTAGCCCTTCATGCACCAGTAGTTCGTGAGGTAGACGACGTTGTCCGGCGCCCGCACGACGAGGGCGTCGAGGTCGTCCTCCTCCATGAGCGCCCGCACCCGCTCGAGGCGCGCCTCGTCGACCGGCCAGGTCGCCATCACCACTCCCTGAACGGAGGCGCCGCCTCGCCGTGCGCGTCCCGCCAGGAGATCACCCTGTTGCGCAGCGTGCCGACGCGGTCGATGGTGCACTCCATCACGTCGCCCGGCTGCAGGTACCACTTCTCGGCGTCGGTCTTGAACCCGGCGACGCCCGAGACCGTGCCGGTCGTGAGGACGTCGCCCGCGTTGTAGTGCAGCGGCGAGTGGTGGGCGATCAGCTCGGGGATGGTCACCGACAGGTTTCCCGAGTACGAGTGCTGCCGGAGGTCGCCGTTGACCGTGAGGCGCATGTCCAGCGTGTAGGGATCGCCGACCTCGTCGGGCGTGACGATCCAGGGTCCGAGCGGGCAGAAGGTCTCGATCGACTTGCAGAAGGAGAACACGCCGGACTTCATCTCGCGCCGCTGGATGTCGCGCGCCGTGATGTCGTTGAAGATGAGGTAGCCGCCGATGAAGCTCTCCGCCTCCTCCGGAGTGAGGTTCGAGCCGCTGCGCGCCATGACGATCGCGAGCTCGAGCTCGTGGTCGAGCTCCTTGGTCAGGTGCTCGGGGTAGACGACGGCGTCGTCCTGCCCGATGATGGCGTCGACGTTCTGGAAGAAGACGATCCAGGGCGCGATGGCGTGGCTCCAATTGACGTTGCGGGACTCCTCCTCGTGCTCCCGGAAGTTCCCCGAGGTGTGGACGAGCTTTCTCGGGACGATCGGCGGCAGGAGCGTCACGTCCCCGAGCGGGAAGCGGGGCCCCGAGGCCCCCCGCGCGGCCGCGAGGTCCGGCCCCGCCTGGTAGAGCTCGAGGATCGAGCTCACCCCCTCGATCGTCACCGCCTCGTCGCCGTCGACGACCCCGGGCCGGGGATTGCCGGCCGGGTCGGAGAACATGATGAGCTTCATCGCTCGACCTCGCAGATCCGTGCTGATGCCAGTGCGTACACCTGTGCTGTCCTCACGAGCGCCTCGACGTCCATGTACTCGCCGTCGGCGTGCGGCAAGCCGCTCGATGCCCCGTAGTTGACGCTCGCGATGCCGTAACGCGTGAGCACGGAGGCGTCGGAGGACCACCGCACCGTGTCCCGCTCCGGGGCCGCCCCGAACACCTCCCGGTGCGCCGCGTCGATCGCGCCGATCAGCTCGTGGTCGGGGTCGATCTCCGCGCCGGGGGAGGTCACGTAGATCTCCCAGGTGATCCCGGCGTCCGGCAGCTCTTCCCTCAACCCGGCGACGAAGCGGGCGAGCTCGGCGCGAGCCGCCTGCATCGGCATGCTCGGGGGCACGCGCAGGTCGAGGAACAGGTCGGTCCTGTCCGGCGTCCGGCTCGCGCGCCAGGCATGCCCGCCGGAGACGGCGCCGACGTTCAAGACGCCCGGCCGGCCCCCGTAGGCGGTCCGGGCCTCCCAGTCCGGCGCCCAGGCCCGGACCCGGCGGAGCACCTCGGCCATGCGGAGTATCGCGTTCTCCTCGAGGCGCCCGGCCGAGAAGGCCGTGTGGACGAAGGGTCCCTCGGTCGAGATCCTCGCCCACATCGTGCCGTGGTGACCGAGGACGATCCGGTGCTCGGTCGGCTCGCCGAGGATGCAGGCGTCGGCGACGGCGCCCCCGTGGGAGACGAGGTAGTGGCTGCCAGCCGAGTAGCCGCGGTAGGCCGCGCCCCTCGCCTCCGGCCCCCATTGGGACTTCTCGATCTCGCCGACGACCGCCGCCACCATCACGTCGCCGCGGAGCCGCACGCCGGCGTCGGAAAGCGCGTGCAGCGCCTCGATGTAGCAGGCGATGGCGCCCTTCATGTTCGCGATGCCGAGCCCCCAGATCCTGCCGTCGCGCACCTCGGCCCGAGGCTGGAAGCCCGGGCGCCCCGAAAGGTGCGCCTCGCTGCCCGAGTAGGAGGTGTCCATGTGGCCGTTGAACATGAGCACACGCCCGTCGCCCGAGCCTCGCCTCGTCGCGAGGACGTTCGGCCGGCCCGCCTCGACCTCCTGCCAGGCGACCTCGAGGCCGGCCCGGTCGCACGCCTCGACGACCCGCCGAGCCATGCCCTCCTCGCTTCCCGTCGGGCTCGGCGTGTCGACGAAGCCGCAGGCGAGCTCCGTCAGGCGCTTGGAGTCGACGCAGCCGACCACGCGTCGCGCGGCGTCGGCCGAGAGCTCCGTGGTCGCTCCCTTCGCGCTCATCGCTGGAGGTGCGGCAGCACCTGCTTGGCGAACATCTCGATCTGGGCGTCGCGCCGCGCGCCCCACAGCTCGAGCATGACGTGCGTGCAGCCTGCGTCCCGGTACTCCTCGATCGCCTCGATGCAGTCCGCGGGGGTTCCGGCGATCGGGCGCGTCTTGTCGAGGACCTCGTCGGTCACCGCGGCCGCCGCGGCGAGGCGGCCGCCGCTGCGCATCGCTTCTGCGACCGGCCGGATCTCCTCCCGGCTCAGGCCGGCGCACTCGAGGAGCACGTCCGCGGAGGCCTGGATGTTCTCGACCTTGTTGGCGAGGTACATCCCGGCGATCTCCCGCGCGCCCTCGCGGCCCGCGTCGCGATCCTCGTCGATCGACGCGACGATGGTGCAGCCGAGGTCGATCGCATCGGGGTCGCGCCCGGCGGCGATCGCCCCCTTCGCGAGGTTCTCCCGGGCGATGCGGGCAAAGGCGGGCGTCGTGATGCTCGGCGTGAGCAGCCCGTCGGCGATCTCCCCGGCCATGCGCTGAAGGCGCGGCCCGGTGCCGGCGACGTAGACGGGGACGTGCCATCGCGGGCTCGCCGCGTCCCCGGCGAGCGCCGGGGCACCCGCGTCGTACTGCGCCCCGTGGTAGTCGACCTCCTCCCCCGCGAGGATCTCGCGCACGATCTCGACGCTCTCGCGCACTGCTCCGAGCGGCCGGGCCTCCGCTCGGGTCCCGATGCCGGCTGCCTTCATGAAGATCTTGGAGGCGCCGAAGCCGACGATGAGCCGGCCGGGGCCGCCGGCTTCCTGGGAGATGCGCGCCTCCATCGCCACCTGGATCGGATGGCGCGTGTAAGGCGAGATGATCCCCCAGCCGACGGTGATCCTGCTCGTCGCACGGGAGACGAGGGCGGAGAGCGCCGTCGAGGAGCGCGCCTCCATCGAGTGCAGCCGCCACCACGGATAGGCCTCGGCGAGCCAGATCGTGTCGAACCCGTTGCGATCGAGCTGCTCGGCGTGGTCGAGGATGTCGGCCAGCGGCTCCATCGTGAGCTGCATGACGCCGATACGCAGCGGCAGGCTCATCTCCAGTCGGCTCCTGTCGTCCCCCGGGCCGCGCCCGGCGGCACCGTCCGCGACGCGATATTTGATCAGACGACGCGCCGGAGCGCAAGCGCACGCGGTCGCGTAGCATCCTGCCACGATGGCCGGACGCGTCGAGCGCTCCTTCGACGCCGTCGTCGTCGGGAGCGGCATCAATTCCCTCGCCTGCGCCGCCCTGCTCTGCCGGGGCGGCTGGTCGGTCTGCGTCCTCGAGCGCGCGGAGACGCTCGGCGGGGCGATCCGGACCGCCGAGATCACAGAGCCCGGTTACCTCCACGAGGTCTTCAGCGCCTGGCACCCGCTGTGGGTCGCCTCGGACGCCTACGGCGCTCTCGGAGGGGAGCTTCGGGCACTTGGCCTCGAGTACCTCTCCACCGGTCCGGGCGCGCCGGTCACGGCGACGCTGTTCCCCGACGGCGAGGCCGCGTACCTCTCGACCTCGCCCGAGGCGAACGCCGCCGAGCTCGCCCGGCTCGATGCGGCCGACGGTCCGGCGTGGACCGCCGACCGGCGCGACTTCGACCGCGACGCCCCCGTCACGATGCGGCTTCTGTCGGTCGAGCTCGCCTCCGCGGCCGGTGCGCGCCTCGCGGCCTCGGCGCTCTCGCGGCTCGGCCCGCGGCGCGCGCTCGCGCTCGCCGGCTCGATGCTCGGAACGAGCCGTTCCTGGCTCGAGCAGACCTTCGCCTCCGAGCGCACGCGGGGGCTCCTCGCGCCGTGGGTCCTCCATACCGGGCTCGGGCCGGACGACGCGGGCTCGGGGTTCATGAACCGCGCGATCGCCGCCGTCCTCGAGGGCGTCGGTCTCCCCGTGCCCCGGGGCGGCGGGCGCAGTCTCGTCGAGGCGCTCGCCGGCCTGATCGGCAAGAGCGGCGGCGAGTGCCGAAGCGGCGCCGAGGTGGTCCGCGTGCTGGTCGCCGGCGGGCGCGCGACGGGCGTCCGCCTCGCCGGAGGCGAGGTCGTGCGGGCGACGCGGGCCGTGGTCTGCAACGTGCCTCCGCCGGCCCTCTACGGACGGCTCCTCGAGGGGGCCCCGATCCCCGAGCCGGTCCGCCTGGAAGCGGAGCGCTTCCGGTTCGGGCGCTCGGGGATGCAGATCCACTACGCGCTGTCGCGCCCGCCCCGCTGGCAGGCCGGCGAGCGGCTCGCGGCGACGCCTGTCGTCCACCTCTCCGGTGGCCTCGACGCGGTGCGCCGCGCCGTCGGAGAGGCCGAACGGGGCCTGCTGCCGGCGGAAGCCACGATCGTCTGCGGCCAGCCGTGCGTCCTCGACCCGGCGCGGGCGCCCGAAGGGGCGGCGATCCTCTGGATCCAGCTCCAGGAGCTCCCTGCCCGCCCCCGCGACGACGCAACCGGCGAGATCGACGTCGGCGACGGGACCTGGACCGAAAGCGTGCGCGAGCGCTACGCCGACCGGATCGAGCGGCGCCTTGCTCGCGCCATCGACGGCTTCGAGCCCACGATCCGGCGCCGGGTCGTCCTCTCGCCAGCCGACATCGCCTCGGCGAACCCGAACCTCGTCGACGGCGACATCTACAGCGGCTCCTGCCAGATCGACCAGCTCCTCCTCTGGAGGCCCCGGCCGGGCCTTCGCGGCCATCGCACGGCCGTGCGCGGCCTGTACGAGATCGGCGCGAGCACCCATCCCGGTCCCGGGCTCGGCGCAGGGTCGGGCACGCTCGTCGCGCGCCAGCTGCTCCGCGGCGACCGGGCGCGCCTTGGTCCGGGGCCCAGGGCGCGCCGAGGGCGCTTGGCGCGCGCTCGCGCCTGAACCGCCGCCGAAGCGGCGGGCAGATCGGCGCCGGCGATCCGGCCTCCCGCTATCCGGCCCCTTGAGCCGTCGTGGCGGCCGGGCGCGAGCGCGCCCTTCCCCTTCGGGCGACCGTGCCCACCAGGAACTCCCTCCCGCGCGCGACGCCTCCCGGCGCGACGATGAGGGTCCCGGCCATGAGCGCCCCGAAGATCACCGTGTCCAAGCCGTTCGGCAGGGTGATGTGCAGCGAGCCGATCGCGACGCCGTTCTCGGCGTTCGACAGGAACGCCGCGAGCGCGCCCAGGCCGATCCCGCCGATCGCCGCCCCCCAGAGGCTTCCCACCCCGCCGACGACGAGCATCGCCAGCGTCGAGAACGTGAGGCTGAGATAGACCTGGTCGACGTTGATGCTCCCGAGCTCGTGGACGAACAGGGCCCCCGCGAAGCCGCAGATCGCCCCGCTCAGAGTGAAGGCGCCGAGCCTGTGACGGAATATCGGCACGCCGATGCCACGCGCCGCGAGCCGGTCCTCCCGCGAGGCGCGGAGCAGCCGGCACGAGCGCGTCTGCTGGTAGGCAAAGGCCGCGACGACGGCGAGCCCGCAGCCGATCCCGCCTTGCAAGAGCCCCGTCGTCACCGGGACGAGCGCCATCGTCGTGGCGGCGGGCCCGATCTTGTCCCAGAACCCGAGGATGTTGTAGGTGATCTCGAGCACGGCGAACGTCGCGATCCCGGCGCTCAGTCCCGAGAGGCGCATCAGCGCGAGCCCGACGAGGAAGGCGAAGAGCGCACCGAGCCCCGCGGCGAGGAGCAAGGACTCGATGTTGGTGAGCTGCGGGGTGGCGAGGAAGCCGAACAGCTGCGGCATGGTCGTCCGGCGCAGCTGCGGCGGGTTGGTGAGCACGCCGGCCGCGAAGGCCCCGACCGCGACGAAGCTCACCTGTCCGAACGACATCACCCCGGAGTTGCCGACGAAGACGTAGAGCCCGACGACGATCGTCGTCGTGACGAGCACGTTGACGACGTTCGTCTGCTGGGCGATGGAGAACTGCGAGCCGACGAGCGCCGTCGCGACGACGAGCCCGAGCGGTCCGGCGAGCTCGAGGAGCAAGCGAGCGTTCCTTCTCATACCCGCTCCGCGCCGGAGCCTCGCGGCGTGAACAGCCCGGCCGGCCGGACGAGCAGCACGACGATCACGAAGAGGAACGTGAGCGTCGGCAGGAACACGAGCTGCTGCTCGGGGAGCAC
>DAHVLW010000103.1:0-5352 GCA_027320205.1 Acidimicrobiaceae bacterium | reverse complement strand
GCGGCGGCGATCGCCGGGCTCGTGCTCGGGCGGGCGCCGGAGACGGACCTCGCAGCGTTCTCCGCCGCCCGCTTCGCTCACCCGGTCTCGCCGTGAGCGCGGGGACGGCCGGGGACGGCTCGGGCGGCGACGGGTCGGGTGCGTGCCGCTCGGCCGGGGACGGGTCGGGCGGCGGCGGCTCGGGCGGCGACCGCGTGCACTTCAGCTACGACGGGCGGCCGATGAGCGCGCTGCCCGGCAGCACGATCGCGGGCGCGCTTCTCGCAAACGGCGTGCAGGCGTGGCGGCGCACACGTGGCGACGGCAAGCCCCGTGGGCTCTTCTGCGGCATCGGCGTGTGCTTCGACTGCCTCGTCGAGCACAACGATCGACCGGCGGTGCGCGCCTGCGTCACCGCGCTGTCCGAGGGGGACCGCATCGGCTCCTCCGGGTCGCTCGGGCGCCCGTCCGGTCCATGAGCGCCTCGATGCGTGAGCTCGTCGTCGTCGGCGGCGGGCCGGCGGGCATGGCGGCCGCCGGGGCGGCGGCCAGCCGCGGAGTCGCGGTCACCCTCGTCGACGCCGCGGAGCGCCTCGGCGGCCAGATCTACCGGCAGGCGGGCGTCGGACACCCCGGCAGTCCTGTCGACCCCGCCGGCCGGGCGCACGCCGCGTCCCTCCCGAGGCGCTTCGCCCGGCTCGACGAGCGAGTCGAGGTGCTCGGCGGCTGGAACGTCTGGCACGTCGAGGCGGACGCGCAGGGGGTGGCGCTCGAGCTCGTGGGCCAGCAGGACGAGCGGCCGGGGAGCCTGACGGCGAGGGCGGTGGTGCTGGCGCCGGGCGCGAGCGAGCTCGCGCTCCCCTTCCCGGGTTGGGACCTGCCGGGCGTGACCACCGCAGGCGCCGCCCAGGCGCTGCTCAAGAGCCAGGGGCGCCTGGTGGGTCGCCGTGTCGTCGTCGGCGGCTCGGGGCCCTTCCTGCTCCCCGTCGCGGCTGCGCTCGCCCGAGGCGGCGCCACGGTCGTCGCCGTGGTCGAAGCAGCGCTGCCGCGGCGGCTCTCCGGGGCGGCGGGTGCGCTCGCGCTGCACGGCGGGAAGCTCGCCCAGGCGCTCGGCTACCTGCGAACGCTCGCGCGCCACCGGGTGCCGGTGCTCCCCGGCTCGGCCGTGCTGTCGTGCGAGGGCGACGGGCGCGTCGAGCGCGCCGTCATCGGCAAGGTGGACGCGCGCCTCGCCGCACACGCCGACGGCCGTCGCCTCGTCCCGGTCGACGCGGTCTGCGTGTCCTTCGGCTTCGTGCCGCGCCTCGAGCTGCTCCGCCAGCTCGCCGAGCCGGGCGAGCCGGCGCCGCCCGGGGTGTTCCTCGCCGGCGAGGTGACCGGCATCGGCGGGGCCACGGTCGCCGGGCTCGAGGGCACCCTCGCCGGCGCCACGGCCGCGAGCTACCTCGGGCACCGCCCGACGCGACGCGACGAGCTGTCCCTCCGGCGGCTCCGCCTGCAGCTGCGACACGCGCAGCGGCTCGCCGCCGCGCTCGAGCGCGCCTACGCCCTCGGCCGGGACTGGACCAGCTGGCTCGAGCCCGGCACGGCGTTCTGCCGCTGCGAGGACGTGCCCTTCTCGGCCGTCGCGGAGGGCGTCGCCGAGGGGGCGACGACGGCGCGTGCCGTGCGCGGCGTGACACGCTGCGGCATGGGCTACTGCCAGGGGCGCACGTGCGGACCGGCGCTCCAGCTGGCGATCGCCTCCCTGACGGGCGCCAGCCCCGAGCAGGTCGGGGACCTGCAGCACCGGCCGATCGCCGTCCCCCTGCCGCTCGGCGCCGTCGCCGAGGAGCCGCCCGTCCTCCCGCTCTCGGGGATCCCGCACGGCGAGCCGCGCCGACCGTGAGCGCTCGGCCGGCTACGAGCGGTCGCCACGACGTGAGCGCTCGGCCGGCTACGGGCAGTCGACCAGCCGCTCGCTCAGCAACGCGTCGTCGACCGACACCCCGAGCCCCGCGCCGGCGGGGGCCGAGCCGACGCCGCCGCGGGTTCGCGGCGCGTAGCCGGCGACGTGCTCGTCGGTCCAGTCGTTCATGAACGACGTTGACAGGAGGTGCTCACCCGGGGTCGATGCCGCCAGGTGGCTGACCGCCGCGGTCGTGAGGTCGCCGCCCCAGCTGTCCTCGATCGTCATGGAAAGCCCCAGCTCCACGCACAGGTCGCGCACGAGGCGCGCCGGCGTGAGGCCACCCACCCGGTTGATCTTCAGGTTGATGCCCTCCATCGCGGAGGCCCGGGCGGCGCGCAGCAGCGCCGCCACGTCCACGATCGCCTCGTCGAGGATCATCGGGAGGCTCGTGCGCCGGCGCACCTGCAGGCACTCATCGAGGGTCGGGCAGGGCTGCTCGAGGTAGCAGCGGGGCATCCCGTCCAGCAGGCGCGCCGCCGTGACCGCGTCCGCGAGGCGCCAGCCGCCGTTGGCGTCGGCGACCACCACGTCCTCCTCGGCGGTCGCCTCGAGGGCGGCACGGACGCGCCGCGCGTCCTCGTGAGGATCGCCGCCGAGCTTGAGCTGGAACCGGTGGACGCCCTCCTCGCGGCGGGCGGCGACGAACGCCGCCATCTCCTCGGGGTCGGCGAGGGGCACCGCGACGTAGATCGGCAGCTCGTCCAGCTGGCGCCCGCCGAGCAGGGTGCTCACGGACAGCCCGGAGAGCTGGCCGAGCGCATCGTGACAGGCGATGTCGACGGCGCTCTTGGCATAGCCGTGCCCGGCGAGCGTCTCGTCCATCGCGCGGTAGAGCACCTTCGGCGCCGTGACGTCGCGCCCCAGGAGCACCGGCGCCAGCTCGGCGAGCGCCGCCCGCGCGCCGCCGGCGAAGGCGGGGAGGTAGTTGGGCCCGAGAGGGCAGACCTCGCCGTAGCCGCGGGCGCCCGACGCAGTGGTGAGCGCCACGACCGTGCTCGGGAGCGTCGTGACCACCCGGCCCCTCGACATCACGTAGCGACCGTGCGCGTAGGTCAGGTCGTAGCCGAACACCTCGACCCGCACGATGCGGCCGTCACGCGGCGCACCCGTCATCGCCGCGTGCCCGCACGCACCGCGCGCGGGCGCCCCGCGCCAAGGGAGGTGAGCTGGCTGCGGTGCACGGGGCCACGGTAGTGACCGCGAGGGGTCACGTTAATCGCCAGTTCTCCAACGACCACCTCGAGCCTTTCTACGATCGTCTAACCTGATGACCCGCTCGACCGGGGAGGGGGGCACGGTGGCGTCGGACTTGCAGGTACTGGTCGACCATCTCGCCGAGCACGTAGGGGCCTCGACGGTGCTCGAGGACCACGGCCAGCGGACGATCGCCCACTCCTCCCAGCGCGGGCCGATCGACCAGACCCGGCGCGACTCGATCCTGCACCGGGTCACCCCTCCGGAGACGGTCGCCTGGTTTCGCAGCTTCGGGATCGACCGCGGGCGTGGCCCGGTCGCCGTCCCGGCGAACGACGCCCTCGGCATCCTGCCGCGGCTCTGCACGCCGGTGCGCTATCGCGGCCAGCTCCTCGGCTTCCTGTGGGTGATCGACAACGACGGCAGCATCGCCGAGCGCTTCCTCGAGGTCCTCGAGAAGGCCGCGGAGCACGCCGGCGTCCTGCTCTACGAGGAGCAGCTCGCCCAACGCCTCACGTCACAAGCGCTCTCGCACCTGCTCTCGCCCTCCGAGGAGCTGCGGAACGCCGCCGTGCAGCAGATCGCCGACCAGTCGCTGCTGCCCGACGACCAGCCGCTCGTGAGCGTGGTGGTCCAGCCGCTCGACGTCGACGAGCCGGACCTCGACATGTCGCTCGCGGTCGAGGAGGCGCTCTCCGACGTCGGCTGGGAGGCGCCGACGAGCTCGTTCCTGCGACGGGCCTGCGGCGACCACAGCGTCCTGCTCGTGCGGGTGCGCGCCTGCGACGACGACTCGCCGGCCTTCAACCTTGCGCTCGCCGCCCGTGCGGCCCTCGTGCGCAGGCTCTCCGGCGGCACGGGCCATGCGCCCCGGGTGGTCGCCGCTCTCGGCGACCCCCAGGGCAGGCTGGAGCAGGCGGTCGCCTCGTACCGGCAGGCGCGCCTTGCGATCAAGGTCGCCGCCGCCTTTCCGGCCATCAGCGACGTCGTGCGCTGGTCGAATCTCGGCGTCTTCCGGGCGCTCGCGCAGCTGACGACCAAGGAGGCGCAGGAGTCGGCGCTCGACCCGCGCGTGCTCAGCCTGCTCGAGGCGGGCGACGAGACCGTCGTGTCGACGCTCGAGACCTACCTCGACCTCGCCGGAGACGTCAAGGCGACGGCCGAGGCCTTGCACATGCACCGAGGCACGCTCTACTACCGCCTCGAGAAGGCCGAGCGGATCGCGGGCGTCGACTTCCACAACGGCTACGACCGGCTCGCCGTCCACCTCGGTCTGAAGCTCGCCCGGCTGGCCGGGCGGCGCGTGGCGGCGACGCCGGCGCGCTGAGCCGCCCGGCGACGGCGGCGGGGTGTGCGAGATGACCGAAGGGCGGGACGGACAGGGCGCGACGCACCCCGCCACCGTACCTGGAAGCGCCGGCCGGCTCAGCGTCTCGGCCGGATGTTGCCGTGACGGTGCAACGTCTCTGAGACCGCCTGCTCACGCGTCCAGCGCAGCAGCTCGATCTCGCCGATCCCCGAGAGCGGCTCGACGTCGGCGTCGAAGCCGGCATCGAGCACGTCGAGCCGCAGCGCTCCGTCGCAGCCGAGCAGGCGCACCCGTTGCGGGCGGAGCGCCTCGAGGCGGGCGAGGAAGCGACCGCCGTCCTCGACCGTCGCCGACGGCGACAACCCGTCGTAGCCGGCGGCCGCGGAGCAGTCGAGCGTGACGCCGAGCTCGGCGGCGATGCCGAGCGCAACGGCGAGACGCGACGGATCGGGCGCATCGCCGCAACGGATGACGACGCGTCGAAGCGCCAGGAGGCGGAAGAGGTTCGCCTCGGCGGCGAGCCCGCTCGGGTCCTCGCCGCGCGAGAGCCGCTTCCACTCTGCGAGCGCCCGTCCGAGCTCGGACTGGACGTCCGGCGATCCCTCCTCGGGCTCCCAGTGCCCGAGCGAGGCGACGTAGTTGGGGCCCCCGGTCTTGGCACCCGGTCCGACCACCGAGCGCTTCCAGCCTCCGAAGGGCTGGCGACGGACGATCGCGCCGGTGATGTGGCGGTTGACGTAGGCGTTGCCGACCTCGACCCGCTCCAGCCAGCGGGTGACCTCCGAATCGTCGAGGGTGTGGATGCCACCGGTGAGCCCGTAGGCGGTGGCGTTCTGCAGCGCGATGGCATCGTCGAGGTCCTTGGCCCGCATCACCGCCAGGACCGGTCCGAAGACCTCGTCGAGGTGCAGCTCGCTCC
>DAHVLW010000095.1:0-2547 GCA_027320205.1 Acidimicrobiaceae bacterium | reverse complement strand
CCTGCGGGAAGTACGCGTCGCGGGAGCTCGCGCCGCGGGTCGCCGCCGCCGGCGCCGTCGTCGTCGACAACTCCTCCGCCTGGCGGATGGACCCCGAGGTGCCGCTCGTCGTGCCCGAGGTCAACCTCGCGGCCCTCGCTTGGCGGCCGAAGGGCATCGTGGCCAACCCGAACTGCACGACGATGGTCGCGATGCCGGTGCTGAGGCCGATCCACGACGCCGCAGGCCTGCGGCGGGTCGTCGTCTCCAGCTACCAGGCCGTCTCCGGGGCAGGGCTCGCCGGCGTCGCCGAGCTCGACGAGCAGGTCCGTAAGGTGGCGGGCCGCGCCCGCGAGCTGACATTCGACGGGCGCGCCGCAGAGATGCCGGACCCGAGCGTCTTCGCCGCCCCGATCGCCTTCGACGTCGTCCCCCTCGCCGGCAGCCTCGTCGAGGACGGGAGCGGGGAGACCGACGAGGAGCAGAAGTGGCGCAACGAGAGCCGGAAGATCCTCGGGATCCCCGACCTCGCCGTCGACTGCACGTGCGTCCGGGTGCCCGTCTTCACCGGGCACTCGCTCTCTCTGCACGTCGAGCTCGAGCGGGCGCTCTCCCCCGAGGACGCGAGCGAGCTCCTCGCCGGGGCGCCAGGCGTCGAGCTCGCCGACGTCCCGACGCCGCTCTCCGCGGCCGGCCGGGATCCGTCCCTCGTCGGGCGCATCCGCCGGGACCGCACCGTCGAGCACGGCCTGGCGATGTTCGTGGTCGGCGACAACCTCCGAAAGGGCGCGGCGCTCAACGCCGTGCAGATCGCCGAGGCGGTCCTCGCCGGGAACTGAGCAGCGACCGGGCAGTCTCGGCTTGAGCCGGCCCGGCCCGGCCCGGCCCGTCCCGCCGGTCCGGGCCCGATTCGCCGGTCCCGGACCGGCTCAATAGGCGCGGGCGAAGACGACGCGCCGACCGTACGCGGACGGCTTCCCGCACGCCGCGCACGCCCCGGCCTCCTCCGGCGCGTCCCAGGGGATGCAGCGGGGCGTGGCGGTGGTCTCGTCCTGGATGCGTCGCTCGCACTCCTCCGTGCCGCAGTGCAGCGCGCCCGCGAAGCCGACCGACACCGCCCCGACGCGGTCGTCCCAGCTCTCGACGTCACGGGTCCGCTCCTCGCGGAAGCGCTTCGAGCGCTCGAGGAGGGCTCGCTGGAAGCCGTCGAGACGCGCCGGCATCTCCGGCGCGACGTCGGCGAGGAGCACCTGCTCCTTGGCCGGCGCCAGCCGCTCGGCGATCGTCGCCTTCGACGCGGCGAGGTCCCGGGGCCCGAGCTCGACGCGCACGGGGACCCCGCGCAGCTCCCACTCGTTGAACTTGAAGCCCGGCGATACGTGGTCCCGGTCGTCCACCCGCACCCGCACGCCCGCGGCGGCGAGGTCCCCTGCGAGCGATCTGGCGGCCTCGAGGACGCCTGCGCGTTCGTCCTCCCGCCCGATCGGCACCACGACGACCTGGTAGGGGGCGAGGACCGGCGGCAGCACGAGCCCGGCGTCGTCGCCGTGGGCCATGACGATCCCCCCGATGAGCCGGGAGCTCATGCCCCACGAGGTCGTGTGGCAGAGCTCGACGGCGCCGTCTGCGTTCGTGAAGTCGATCTCGAAGGCCCGGGCGAAGTTCGTCCCGAGGTCGTGCGAGGTGCCGGCCTGGAGCGCCCGGCCGTCGCGCATCATCGCCTCGAGCGTGACGGTCCGGTCGGCCCCGGCGAAGCGCTCGCGCGGCGTCTTGTCGCCGGTGATCGCAGAGATCGCCGCGCAGTCGCGGACGACCTCCTCGTAGAAGCGGGTCGCAGTGAGGACCTCGCCGGCGGCCTCCTCGGCGCTCGCGTGGGCGGTGTGCCCCTCCTGCCAGAGGAACTCGGTCGTCCGCAGGAGGAGCCGGGGCCGCAGCTCCCACCGGACGACGTTCGCCCACTGGTTCATGAGGAGGGGGAGGTCGCGGTAGGAGGAGATCCAGCGGGCGAAGAGCTCGCCGATCACGGTCTCCGACGTCGGGCGGACGACGAGGGGCTCCTCGAGGTCGTGGCCGCCGGCGTGGGTGACGACGGCGAGCTCGGGTGCGAAGCCCTCGACGTGCTCGGCCTCCCGGCGGAGGTGGCTCTCGGGGATGAGCATCGGGAAGTAGGCGTTCTCGTGACCGGTCGCCTTGATCCGGTGGTCGAGCTCGGCCTGGACGAGCTCCCAGAGCCGGTAGCCGTACGGGCGGAGCACCATCGTCCCGCGCACCGGCCCGCGGTCGGCGAGCTCGGCCTTCACGACGAGCTCGTTGTACCAGGCAGAGAAGTCCTCGCTCTGGGGGGTCACCCCGAGCTCGCTGCGGCGCGCCATCCAGAATCTCTAGCACGGCTGGACGTGCTCGCACGATGGGGCGTTCCAGCTTGCCCGATCGGCTAGCGGCTCGAGGATCCTGCCGACCCGGGCGATCCGGAGTGCCAGCTTCCCTACGCCGAGTGGCTGCACGTCGGGCCGATCCCGTCAGTCGCCGCGGCCGCGGTGCGTGCCGTGGCCGCCGCGGCGGGCGCGG
>DAHVLW010000091.1:0-1586 GCA_027320205.1 Acidimicrobiaceae bacterium | reverse complement strand
AGACCACCTGGCTCTTTGTGAGCGGCGCGGCGGCGGTACTCACCTACGCCTTCTACCGCTACCTGTCCGGCACGCGCCTCGGCCGGAACCTGCGGCTGATCAGCGGCAACCGGAGCGCGGCCGACATCAGCGGCATCCGCTCCTACCGGTCGCTCCTGCTGATCTTCGCCATCACCTCGGCGCTCACGGCGGCAGCCGGTGCCCTCCTCGCCGACAACACCGGCAATGTCTCCTATGACGGTTTCGGGGTACTCGTGTCGATCTCGTACTTCGTGATGATCGTGATCGGAGGCCTCGGCTCGCTCGGCGGCGCAGTCTTCGGTGCGGCCTTCGTGGTCGGCGTGCCGGCCGCCTTGAACCTCGCGTTCAGCCAGGCGAGCCCGGGCAACGCCGAGCTGCTCGCCTACGGAGAGGTGCTCGTCTACGTGGTCGTGAGCGCAGTCGTCCTCCTCGGTGCCCCCGGCGGGGCGAGCAGGATCGGGCGCTCGCTCGCCGGCGTCCTCTCGCCTTCCCGGCCGTCGAGGGGGCGGAGCGCACGCCGCGTCGGCACCGGGCCGGCGTCGTCGGCCCCTTCCCGCCCCCCCGTCGTCGCCAGCAGCGGCTCTCGGAGCGGCCCGCTCCTGTCGGTGGAGGGCGTCTCCGTCCGCTACGGCGCTGGCGAGCCGGCAGTGGAACAAGCGCGCTTCGAGGTCGGCCAAGGCGAGTGTGTCGGAGTGCTCGGACGCAACGGCGCCGGGAAGACGAGCCTGCTCTACGCGATCGCCGGGTTCCCACCTGGAAGCAGCGGAAGGGTGTCGGCGGGCCAGGTCTGGCTGCGCGGTCGCTCGGGGAGGATCTCGCTCGCGGGCATGCCCAGCGAGGCCCGGTCTCGCGCCGGCATCTCTCTCGTCCCGGCCGAGGACAAGGTGTTCCCGAGCCTCACGGTGCTCGAGCACCTTCGCCACGCCGCCGGGCGACGGCGCGGACGCTCGTCGAGATCGGCGCCCGATGCCGCCTTCGAGCTCTTCCCGGACCTCGAAGGCGTGCTCAGTCGTCGTGCGGGCGCCCTGAGCGGCGGGCAGCGTCAGCAGCTCGCCCTCGCCTGCGCGCTGCTGCCCGAGCCCGAGCTGCTGCTCGTCGACGAGCTGTCCCTCGGTCTCTCGCCGGTCGCCATCGACAGGCTCGTGACCCACCTGGCCGAGCTGAGGCGGGTGCGCCCTTTCACCGTGCTCGTCGTCGAGCAGAACCTCGGCGTGGCGCGGCGCCTCGCCGATCGGCTCCTCCTCATGGATCGCGGTCGGCTCGTGAGCGAGGGTGACACCGGCTCGGGCGAGTGGGCGCAGGTCGTGGAGGGCAGCTACCTCGGAACCGTCAAAGCCCGGCCCGCCGCCGAGGCTCCGCCCGACCCGCCGGCCGGGGGCGAGCACCCGACGGGCACGGGGGCGCAACGATGGTGAACGCGGTCGAGCTCTCCGAGGTCAGCGTGCAGCTCGGCAACGTCCTGGCGCTCGATGCCGTCTCCGTCACCTTCGAGCAGGGGGCCCGCGTCGGTGTCGTCGGGCCGAACGGCGCCGGCAAGACGACGCTCGCCAACGTCGTGTCCGGCT
>DAHVLW010000090.1:0-2221 GCA_027320205.1 Acidimicrobiaceae bacterium | reverse complement strand
AGACCTCCCGAGACGAGCTCGGCGCCCCAGAGGAGCTCGGGGACGGCGGTCGGCGCTCGCGTGATCAGCTCGCGTGCCCCCTCGACGATCCGTCCGGCCGCGTCGGCGAGCGCCGGGTCGTCGAGGAGCGCCCCGAGGCGGGCAAGGCCGATCGCCCCGACGGCCGCCGCGCTCGGGATCACGCCGTCGCCGCTCTCCGACGGCCGGACGACGAGCGCCTCGCCTCCCGCACGGGTCGTGAAGACCGCCCCCGTCCCCTCGTCGACGAAGTCGGCGAGCAGCTCGTCGGCGAGCGAGCGCGCCGAGGCGAGATGGCCCGGGCGGCCCGTCAGCTGGAAGAGCTCCACCAGGGCGACGACGAGCCAGGCGACGTCGACGGCGAAGCCCGGGATCGGTGGCCGCCCGTCGTGGCGGACCGCCCGTGGCGTCACCCCCCCGTTTCGTGCCCGGGCGTCGAGGAGGACTTCGGCGATCCGCTCGGCGGCCGACCGGTAGGTCTCGTCGCCGGTGGCCGCCGCCGCCTCGGCGAGGACGGAGCAGGCCATGGCGTTCCACTCGACGAGCACCTTGTCGTCGAGACCCGGGCGCACCCGGTCCTCTCGCCGCGCCGCGAGCTGCTCCCGGGCCCGCTCGATCTCTGGCGGCCGGGCAAGCACGCCCCGCCTGGCGGCGACGAGGATGTTCCGGCCTTCGAAGTTGCCGCCCTCTGTGACGCCGTACCAGGAGGCAGCCGGCCCGGCGAGCTCGGGCCCGAGCACCTCGGTGAGCTCGTCGGGTGTCCAGACGTAGAAACGGCCTTCCTCGCCTTCGGAGTCGGCATCCTCGGCGGATGAGAGCGCTCCCGACCCGTGGGCGAGACGGGACAGGACGTACCCGAGCGTCTCGTCGAGCACCTGGCGCCAGCGCTCGTCACCGGTCATCTGCCATGCGTGGAGGTGGACGCGGGCCAGCAGGGCCTGGTCGTAGAGCATCTTCTCGAAGTGCGGGACGACCCAGCGCCGGTCGACCGAGTAACGGCTGAAGCCGCCGCCGAGGTGGTCGTAGATGCCCCCGGAGTCCATCGCCTCGAGGGTCGCAAGCACCATCTCGAGGGGGGAGGGTCCCGCCTCCGGGCGGACGCCGGAGGCCGCCGCCCGGAGCAGCAGGACGAGGAGGAGCGGCTGGGGGAACTTCGGCGCCGAGCCGAACCCTCCGTGCTCCTCGTCGAAGAGCTCGGCGAGACGCCCGCAGGCCTCCCCGACCGCCCGGCGGACGTCCTCGGGGCCGAGCAGCGAGCCGGCCCGCCCCCCGCCGGACATCGCCGCGGGCGGCTGCAGCCGCCCGGCGACGGCGCCGGCAAGAGAGTCGGCCTGCGACTCGACGTCGGCGCGGCGGTTGGACCAGACGTCGGCGACGGCACCCAGCACCTGGCGGAACGACGGCATGCCCTGGCGGGGGGCATTGGGGAAGTAGGTGCCGGCGAAAAAGGGACGCCCGTCGGGGGTGGCGAAGACGCTCATCGGCCAGCCGCCCTGCCCGGTGGCGGCGACGACGGCCTCCATGTAGACAGAGTCGACGTCGGGTCGCTCCTCCCGGTCGACCTTCACCGCGACGACCGTCTCGTTCATCTGGCGGGCCGTCTCGGGGTCGGAGAAGGACTCGTGCGCCATGACGTGGCACCAGTGGCAGGACGAATAGCCGATCGAGAGGAACAGCGGCCGGTCGAGCTCCCTCGCCCGGGCGAGCGCCTCCTCCCCCCACGGGTACCAGTCGACGGGATCGAAGCGGTGCTGGCGCAGGTAGGGGCTCTGCTCGGCTGCGAGCCGGTTCTCCGGAGCGCTCATCTGTCGCAAATTAGGGTAAGCCGCACGGAGCCCAGGTTGGACGGGAAGGTGGCGCTGATCACGGGCGGCTCACGGGGTATCGGGCTCGCGACCGCCAAGCGCTTCGCCGAGGTGGGAGCCCGGGTGATGATCACCTCGCGCAAAGAGGAGGCTCTCGAGAAGGCCACGAACGAGATCCCGGGCGAGGCAGCGTGGTTCGTGGCCAACGCCGGCGAGCCGGATCAGGCCAAGGCGTGTGTCGAGGCGACGATGGAGCGCTTCGGCTCGATCGACATCCTCGTCAACAATGCCGGGACCAACCCCTACTTCGGACTGTCTTGCGTCTGACTTCGGCGCGGAGCATCCACCGCGAAATGAACCAACACTGACAGGCTTCTCGGTCCAACCGAGAGGAGCAT
>DAHVLW010000295.1:0-5862 GCA_027320205.1 Acidimicrobiaceae bacterium | reverse complement strand
GCGTCGGAGCTCCCGATCTCTGCTGCCGAGCTCCACGAGCTGGCCCTGTGCCGCAAAGGGGACGACCTCGCGGCATGTCTCGCCCCGGTGCTCGTGCTGCACCTCCTCGTGCTCGGCCGGCCCGTCGTCTGCCTCGCGCCCGACGTGGTCCTGCTCGGCGCGCTCGACGAGCTCGGCGACGAGGCCGAGCGGACCGGGACGCTGCTCGTTCCCCGGCTCCTCGGCCCGCTTCCCGTCGACGGTCTCGACCCGGGCGCCGAGGAGCTGGCGGCGCTCGGACCCTACGACCCGGGAATCGTCGCCGCCGCGCCCTCGGGAACCGGCTTCGTCGAGGGCTGGGCAAGGGCGCTTCGGGAGGCGGCGGCGTCGGAGCGCGCCGGCCTGCGGCGGGCCGATCCCTGGCTCGGCCTCGCGGCGGTGACGTACCGGGCGGGGATCGTGCGCGACCCCGGTTACGGCGTGGCGTGGTGGAACGCGCACGAGCGCGAGCTCGGCCCCGGCCCGGCGCGCGCCGACGTCGCCGCGGCGGCCGAGAGCGGCGGGCGGGCGGCCGGACGGCCGCTCAGGATCGTGCACCTGGAGGGTTTCGACCCCGCCAACCCGACGTTGCTCGCGCCCCGGGCGCGAGGGCGGCAGCGCGTCCTGCTGAGCTCCGAGCCCGTCCTCGCGCGGCTGTGCGCCGAGCGGGCGGCGGCGCTCGCGGGCCGGCCCGGGCGGCCGGGCCCACGCCCTGCCTTCCGCCGCCTCGCCGACGGGGCGCCGGTCGACGAGCGGATGCGGCGCCTCGCCCGTCGCACCCTCGCCACGCGAGCCGCTCGCACAGCCGCCCGATCCGCCGGACGGGGGCCGGCGGGATCGGCACCCATGGGCTGGGGACTGCCGGATCCCTTCGACCCCGTTGGCCTCGGCGACTTCTACGACTGGCTCGCGAGCGGTGACCCCTTCGCCGCCGACGCCCCGACGGTCCCGCGCTATCTCCGTGAGGTCTGGGCCGAGCGGCACGATCTCCGCTGGCACTTCCCCCGTCTCGGCACGGTCGACCTCTCCCGCTTCAGGGAGTGGGTCGAGGGTCACGGCCTCGCCGAGGAGGCCGTCGCGCCCGGGCTCGCCGCGGCCCTCGCCCGCAGCGCGTGGTGGGCGGCGCCTCGAGGGCTGCAGGTCGCGGCGCCGAACGCCCTTCGCGACGGGGTCGTGCTCCTCGGCTACCTCCGTGCCGAGTCCGGCGTCGGCGAGGCGGCGCGGCTTCTCCTCGGCGTGCTCGCCGACGCGGGAGCCGCGCCGAGCGCGGTGGCCCTCGGCTCGACGCCGAGCCGCCAGGAGCACCCCTTCGATCCCCTCGGCGATCGCGGTGGCCCCTTCGACGCATTCGGGGCACGTGCGGGCCCGCTCGGCGTCCCTCGCGCCGACAGGAGGATCAACCTCCTGTGGGTGAACGCCGACCAGCTCCCGGGCCTCGCCTCCGTCGCAGGCCCGGAGCTGTTCGACGGCCGCTACAACATCGGCGCCTGGGCATGGGAGACCGACCGACTTCCGGCGGCGATGGCGGAGAGCGCCGAGCTGCTCGACGAGGTCTGGGTCCCGAGCAGCTACGTCCGTCGGGCGGTCGAGCCGGTCGTCGACCGGCCGGTGCACGTCGTCGGGCACCCAGTCGTCGCACCTCCGGTCGATCCGTCCTTCGACCCGGCGAGCCTCGGCGTGCCCGGAGGCTTCCGGTTCCTCTTCAGCTTCGACTTCCTCTCCTCCTTTGCCCGCAAGCACCCCCTCGGCGTGCTCGTGGCGTTCACGACGGCCTTCAGGGAGGGAGAGGGCCCGGTGCTCGTGCTGAAGTCGGTGAACGGCGACAAGCGACCGGCCGAGCTCGAGGGGCTCCTGCTGGCGGCGGCCGGGCGCAGGGACGTCGTCGTGCTCGACCGTTATCTCTCGGCAGGGGAGCGTGGCGCGCTGCTCGCGGGGTGCGACTGCTACGTCTCCCTGCACCGATCGGAGGGTTTCGGGCTCGGCATAGCGGAGGCGATCGCCCTCGGCAAGCCGGTGATCGCGACGGCCTACGGGGGCGTTCTCGACATCGTCGACGAGAAGACGGCCTATCTCGTTCCCGCGCGGAAGGCCGCCGTGGGGCCCGGTGCCGCCCCGTACGACCCCGCCGGCTCCTGGGGCGAGCCGGACCTCGGCGCCGCTGCAGCGGCGATGCGGACGGTCGTCGAGGCCCCCGACGAGGCACGGCGGACTGCCGCGCGGGCGTGCGAGCGCGTCCTCGCCGAGCACGGCCCTGCCGCCGTCGCCCGGGTCGTCCGCCGCCGCCTCGTCGACATCGACGCCAAGCTCCGCAAGGGCTACACGAGCGGGGCCGGCGCCGCGGCGCGCCGGCTCCTCTGAGCGCTCCGTCTCGGCGCCCCTGCCCGGCGCGGCGCCGGCGCGCCGCAGCCCGAGCGGCGAGACGCGCCGGCCTCGGCCCGAGGCGCTCCACGCTCAAAGGGCATGGGCAGCCGAGATGCCGATCCGATTGCCGTCCTCGTCGAGGGCCGCGACGGCGAGGAACCGTTCGCTCGTGCGGATGGTCACAGCTGTCTCGAACCCGGCCTTGGGGATCCTCGCCTCGGCGGCGAGGCTCGCCGACGTGGGTCCGGTGAGGATCTCCCATTCACGTACCTCGGTCGCCCCGTTCCAGCTCACGTGGGCGGCGTGGCCACCGACGTCGTCCCTGACCACGACGAGCGCGGGGCGGGTGCGTGGCCTGCCCGTCCACGGCGAGCGGAGGGCCCGGTAGGACTGGACGTTGGTCGGCAGCCTGGCGTCGAGCAGCAAGTCGCCAGCCTGGTCGAACTCGCTCGCGTAGGGCTCGGTGCCCCAGCCGACGAAGACGTGCCCGTCGGGGAGCTCCTGGACGCTGCCCTCGTACGACGCGAGCAGCGGCACGGGATGGGTGTAGGCCTTGACGAGGCTCACCTTTCGACGTGCCTCGTCGACGGACAGGAACAGCGCGCGGGACTGCTCCTGCTCCGGCGGGGTCGCCCCGTCGTCGAAGACCGTGAGGGGGCCGCTCGCCAGGTGCCGTGCATGGTGTTGCCAGTAGTACTGGGTGCCCGGCCCCATCGCGAAGTCGGTGCGCTTGCCGTGCATGCGCCATATCACCTCGCCGCTTCGACGGTCCACCCGATAGAGGGCCCAGGTGTTGCGGCCCGAGACGAGCAGGCTGGTGTCGTCCCAAGGCGCGATGGAATTGATGTGGAAATAGTCGAAGGGCCCACCGGTCGGCCTCGCGTAGCTGTCTTCGACCGGAACATGGTCGAGGCTCGACCACTCGAAGACAGTCCCGCCAGTGGCGACGTCGATCTCGAGGACCATCCCGTCCCACGCCGCGCCGCGCTTCGGTCCCCCGACCGGGCGGAGGTCGGCGTCACGGAGACGGTAGGAGGTGACGAGCGCCGTCCCCCGAGAGGTCAGCGTGAGCTCGTGGAGATCGACATCGAGGCCCCTCGGGGCGCGAAGTCGGGCGATCTCGGCGTAGGTGCCGTCGAGGACGTGACCCTCTCCGTAGCCGATGCCGTCCCGGATCTCTCCGACCCAGTAGGTGAGCACCGGCTTGCCCATGTACTGCTGCACCTCGAGGTTCGTCGCGAAGTGTCGCGTCGGCTGGAACCACACGACCTCGTTCCGTGCATCGAGCAGCAAGAGGCCTTCCTGACCCTTGCCCTCCGCTATCGCCTTGGCCTCGTCGACCCCTCTTGCGCCCGGCACGAGGCTGGGTGTGAGCAGCAGGTAGCCGTGGTCCTGCTCGACTCCGAGGTCGGTCATCTGCAGCCGAGGCGGGTCGAGGCCGGGCGCGGTGACGAAGCGCACGGGTGCGTCCAGGGCTCCGGCGGCCCCGGCCGCGGCGCTCGGGGCGACGTGGCCCTGGGCGATCTCGAAGCCGCCCGCACCGGCGGCGGCCAGCGCGGCGAGCCCGACGGCGCCCTTTCCTCCGTCGACGAGCAGTTCGCGTCGCGATATCCGCCGGCGGCTCACCGCCTGCGCGCCGGAGCCCTTGGCCGGGTGCGTCTCGGGTCCGCTTCTCGCTTTCTTCGTCACGCGGGCTCGCTCCATCGCCTGCCTCCTCTCGCCGTCGAGGGATGCAACTGCCCACCCGGTGCTCGGCTGTCGGCTTGCGAGCACGTTACAGGGCGTACATGAGAGCGCTGTGAACAGAGCTTTGGCATTCCTGGTGCCAGGCGTGTCCGTTGCGTGAGCCGCCCGCGAGCCCCGACAATGGCTCCGTCATCTCGGTGCGCTCGTCGACCAAGCAGTTCGGCGACAGGACGGCGGCCCCGGACCTCAGCTTCGAGGTCGCCCCGGGAGTTGTCGCCGGCGTCCTCGGGCAGGACGGCTCGGGCAGGTCGACCACGATGCGGGAGCGCGTCGTGCGCGCCCTGCAGCTGGACGGTCACACTGACCTCCACGTCTGCACCCACGGACGGCGGATCTGACTACCGTTGGCGCGGCCGCGCCGCCCGAGGAGCCGCAGTGTCCTTCCACGCCTGCACGATCGTCGCCCGCAACTACCTCCCCGCCGCCCGGGCGCTCGCCACCTCGTTCACGAAGCAGCACCCTGGGGCGGCGTTCACGGTCGTGCTCGTCGACGACCCCGGAAGATCCGTGGAAGAGGCGGGGGAGCCGTTCGACCTGCTTCGGGTCGACGAGATCGGCATCGCCTCCGGCGAGGTCCTCAGGATGGCGGCGATCTACGACGTCCTCGAGCTCTCGACGGCGGTGAAGCCGTGGGTCCTCGGGACCCTTCTCGGCAGGGGGGCGCAGGTCGCGATGTACCTCGACCCCGACGTCGTCGTCTACGCGCCGCTGGACGACGTCGCCGGGCTCGCCGAGTCGCGCGGGGTCGTGCTGACCCCGCACGTGACGAGCCCCATCCCCCGTGACGGCCGCAGCCCCTCGGAGAGCGACGTCCTCGCGTCGGGAGCGTTCAACCTCGGGTTCATCGCCGTGTCGGGCTCGGCGGCGGAGTTCCTCGCGTTCTGGCGTGCGCGGCTCCGGCGCGAGTGCGTCGTCGACCCGGCCCGCATGCGCTTCGTCGACCAGCGCTGGGTGGACTTCGCGCCGGGCGCCTTCGGCGCGGCGGTGCTGAGGGACCCCACCTGCAACGTCGCCTACTGGAACCTTCACGGCCGCGACATCGCCTTCGACGGGACGGCACCGCTCGTCGACGGACAGCCCGTGCGCTTCTTCCACTTCAGCGGGTACGACCCAAGCCGTCCATGGCTGCTCAGCAGGCACCAGGGCCAGCGCGCCCGCATACTGCTGTCGGAGCATCCAGGGCTCGCCCAGCTCTGCGACTCCTACGGCGCGTCGCTCCTCGACTCCGGGTACGCCGCGTCCGCCGACCTGGAGTACGGCTGGTCGCGCCTCGCCAACGGCCTCGCCTACGACCCGGTGATGCGCGGGCTGTACCGAGAGGCGCTGCTCTCTGCCGAGTCCGCAGGCTCCCCGGCCGCCGGGGCCGCCGGCTCCCCGGCCGCCGGGGCCGCCGGCGTCGAGCCCCCGAACCCCTACGCCGCGGGCGGCGACGAGGTGTTCCTCTCCTGGCTGAACGAGGTGCCGGCGGAGCGGCCCGGCGGGCGGGTGAGCCGCTATCTCGCGGCGCTGCACGCGAGCCGTCCCGACCTCCTCGCCGTCTTCGCCGATCCCGACGGCGCCGACTTCGCCCACTTCTCCGAGTGGACGCGGCACGAGGTCGCCCAGGAGCGCCTCGACCGGCGGCTCGCGATCGACCCGTCACCGCCAGCCGGAGACCTGCCCGGGGCAGGCGGCGCGGCGCGGCTCGAGCGAGGCATCCGGGTCGCGGGATACCTGCGCGCCGAGACCGGCGTCGGG
>DAHVLW010000289.1:0-7501 GCA_027320205.1 Acidimicrobiaceae bacterium | reverse complement strand
CGCGCCTTCGACGAGCTCGGGCAGGGCGCGCGCGCCGGGAGCCGGCCCGCCGCGAACGACCTCGAGGTGGCGGCTCTTGCCGTCGAGCCACGCCTGGCACGCGTGCGCGCCCTGCTCGTCGAGGTCACGGGCCTCGTGCCGGTCCTCGCCGGGAGCGGCTCGACGTGGTTCGTCGAATGTGAGCTCGGCGAGGGACGCCTCCTTGCCGGCGAGCTCGCCGGAGCGCTCTCCGAGCGCGGGGCTCGTGCCTCGGTCAACCTCGGGCGAACCGTCGGCACGTACGCGAGCTTGCGCGAGCGTGAGGGGAGAGCTGGCTAGAGGAGGCTGCGACCTGCTACTTCGTGCGCCGCTGCCAGCGAGTGCGCTTCAGCATCTTCTTGTGCTTCTTCTTGCGCATCCGCTTCCGGCGCTTCTTTATGAGAGATCCCATGGCGCCGGAGAGGCTAGCGGACGCGCGAGGTCGCGGGTCCAGCTCATGCCGGCGTGAGCGAGGCCGCCCCGCCGTGCGGTGCCGGCCCCCTAGCATTGGCGGGCACTCGGTCGGGCGGCCGGTGGCGGACGGGCGGTGCATGTCCGGCGACCGCCACCTGCCTCGGGTCCGGGACGGTGGCGGGTAGTTCAACCGGCAGAACGCCTGACTTTGGATCAGGAGGTTGGAGGTTCGAGCCCTCCCCCGCCAGCCAGCTGAAGCAGCAGCTCAGCGCGTAAGATGCGACCGAGGACGAGCTCGGCGCCCGACGTGTCGCAGCGCGCCTGCCGAGGTGTGGTCAGCCGACTCCGAGCAGGTACTCGATCACGTCACGCGCCGTATAGGAACTTCGTCGCTCCATGAGCGCGGGAAGGAACGAGAGGTCCTGGCCGAGCGTGACCACGGGCGGCTCCGTGCCGCCGTCGAGGCGTCGCTGGCCGAGCCCGATAGTCGCGATCAGCCCGTTGCACAGGCAGACCCTGCCCGTCGTGTCCTCCAGCTGACCACCCTTGCGAAGGTAGTCGGTGACCGGCTCGGCCGCACAGCGGTACCCGATCCGCCCATTGGGCTTCTGATAGGGGACACGCAGGTAGCCGAGGTCGCAGACGCGCCGGCGGCTCGCGGCCAGCTCGTGAGTGCCAACCGTCCCGGGTGCGTCGACCACCTTGAAAGGAAAGTTGGTCGGCGAGGCCCGCAGGTCCGCCAGTGCGTGAAGCTCGCCTGCCAGTGCTCGCTCGATGAGCACCCGGCGCAGCGCTGGGTCGATGTTGGACTCCTCGCAGAGGGCAAACGCCGAGCCGACTTGGACGCCCGTGGCACCTGCGCCCTTGGCGAAGGACAAGCCGTCCGGGCTCGCGTAACCGCCGGCGAGCCAGAAAGGCAGCCCGAGCTTCGACATCTTGGAAAGTTCGACCGCATCGCGAGGGCCGTAGACGGGCTGTCCAGCGGCGTCGAGAACGAGCGGGCCCCGCGGTCTGGCACTGTGCCCGCCGGCGACATGACCTTCGACCACGAAACCCTCGGGTCGGGTGCGACTGTCGCGAGCGAGGTAGTCGGCCAGCGTGTTGGACGAGACAATCGCTACGAACTGCGGACGGCCGAGCTCGGGACGTGTGCCGAGAACGGTCGCCGGGTCGAGCGGGAGCCGGACCGGCGTACCGCCGGCACCTTGGAGGTCGATGGTCAGCTCTCCGGGCATGCCTGCGGCGAAGGCATCGAGAAGCGCGGGGATCTCGGCGGGTATGCCAGCTCCCATCAGCACGTAGTCGACCCCGCCAAGCATCGCGCCGTACAGCGCCGCTGGCGTAGCCATCTGGAGCTTCTCAAGGTAGTTGACGCCGACAGGGCCGTCGTGGCCCTCTTTGGCAAGGAACACCTCGACGAAGTTGGCGGCGACGGCCAACTCGATCCCGGGACGCCCCGGAGCGAGCGTCACCTTCGGGACCAGGCGAAACGGGGCATCGCGTTCGACGCCACCCTCGACGTAGTACCGCTCGACGACACGCTCGGCGAGGAGAGGGAAAGGAAGGCCGGCGAGAGCCCGCCGGACGTGATCGCCGGGATCGCCGAGCTGAAGACGACGAGCCATGAGCGTGTCGAGCCCCACACCTGAGACCACGCCAAGCTGTCCCGTCGAGGCGACAGCCCTCGCCAATCGCCACCCTGACACTCCGATGCCCATCCCGCCCTGGATGATCGCTGGCAACCGTCCCGACCTCGGCAATAGGCCTCCTATGTCCCGCACACCGTGCCGCGCGCGATGGGCTCCCGCACTGAGGTCGAACCGGTCAGAGGATGGCTTGACGGCACAGCTCGGCGACCAACGAGCGCACCACGCCGCCGCCCCACCTCGACGATATGTAGTGCACTACCAATGGTGGAGTATCGAACTCTACATGAACTGAGCAGGAGAGCGGGACGCGAAGGCGGCTCTCCCGCGAAGACTGTCAGGGACGCGCGTCCACTCCCGCGTCGCCGACGACTTCGGTCGCCATGCTCGTGCAGGTCGGGAGGTCCCCGGCAGCACTGCGGGACGGCCTGCCAGCGCCTCACCGGGGAGGGCGACGACTTCGATCTTCGGTGAACCGTCGCCGGCGCGCGCCGAGCGCCCGTCCCCGGTCGAGGGACGAGGAGTCGCCGCGGTCGTCGCCCTCCGGTCCGCCCGAGGCGGCCTCGGTGGACTCTCCACCCGGATCGCCTCTCCCGGCGCTTCCGAGCACGGTCGCCTCCGACGGCGCCAGCCGTACTGGCAGCCTGACCACGAATCGGGCCCCTGGAGCGGCGCTCTCGACCTCGACGCTGCCGCCGTGCGCTCGGGCGATCTCACGCACGATCGCCAGGCCGAGCCCGGCGCCGGCGTCGCGGTGGCTCCGCGCGCTGTCGAGACGGACGAAGCGCTCGAAGATCGACTCCCGGTGCTCAGCTGGCACTCCCGGGCCGTCGTCGCTGACCTCGAGGACGACGACGTCACCCTCGCGGCGGACGCTGAAGGAGACGGCGGAGCCGGCGTGACGTTCCGCATTGTCGGCGAGATTGGCGACGAGGCGACCGAGCTGTCCCTCGTCGCCGAGCAGCCGGGCGCCCCCGACCCCGCGTACGGACACCTTCACCTTGCCCCGGCTGCGCAGCCGGTCCGCTTGTAAGAGCGCGAGCTCGTCGAGGTCGACCTCGATCTCACGGGGCGTGAGCATGCCCTCGTCGATGCGCGCCAACGTCAGCAGGTCGTCGACCATCGAGGACATCGCCCCGACCTCGGCGATCGATCCCTGGAGCAGCCCGGGAGCGGCGGAAGGGTCGAGGGTGGCGACCTCGAGCTGGGTGCCGAGCGCCGCCAACGGATTGCGCAGCTCGTGGGAGACGTCGGCGACGAGCTGTCGCTGGCGCTCGGTCGAGGCGGCGAGGCGCTCGAGCATCGAGTTCATCGTCCGCGCCAGGCGGCCGATCTCGTCGGTCGTCGCCGGCTCGGGGAGGCGCCGGCGGAGGTTCGTCGCGGACAGCTCGGCGACCTCTGCACGGATGCGCTCGACGGGCCGGAGCGCCCGACCCGTGAGCGCCCAGACCAGGGCGGCGACAAGGAGGGCGAGCCCCCCCAGGGCCCCGGCGAGCGCCGCCTCGACGAGGCCGACCGCGTGGTCGGCGGCGCCGAGGGAGTTGGCGACGAGCACCGTCCCGGACCGACCGTCGGCCTCGAAGCCGACGGCGGCGACGGCGAAGCGGTAGTCGAGGTCGAGGTCGAGGTGCGGGATGCGGTGCCGCACGATCCGGGGGTGGAGGACGACGCGGGGGCGGGTCCTGAGCACGCCCGGAGCCGCGGTGAGGTCGACCATCGGCGGCTGGCCGGCGATGTTGCGGCTGGCCGAGAGCACCTGCCCGGAGGAGGAGACGACCTGGGCGGCCATGTCCTCGAGCGAGATGGCGAGCCGGTGGGGGACGCGGTCTCGGGCGGTGATGAGCGAGGCGATGTCGAGCGCCTCGGCGGCGGCGGTGTTGGTCGTGCTCGAGTCGAGCGAGGACCGCAGCATCCAGACGACGCCGGCGGTGCACAGGCCGAAGGCGGCGCCGACGATGAGAAGCGCGGCAAGGCTCGCTCGCACGCGCACCGACCCCGACCAGCGTCTGAGGCGACCGAGACCCTTCCTGGTTGCGCTCGCGGAGCCGCTCGCCACATTGCCGCCGGGGCGTGCTGCCGGCCCGCCCCTGGATTCTCTCGTCGGCCCCTCCCTGGCGCGTGCGGCCGAGAACGGGGCGACCGGCGGCTCAGGCCCGGTGGGCATCTGAGCGGAAACGGTAACCGGTGCCGCGGACCGTCTCGATCGACCGGCACGAGAAGCGCTGGTCGATCTTGCGCCGGAGGTAGCCCACGTAGACCTCGACGATGTTCTCGTCTCCGTCGAAGTCCGGGCCCCACACCTCGGTGAGGAGGTCCTTCTTGGAGCAGACCTCGTCCTGCCGGGAGACGAGCGCCCCGAGCAGCGCGAGCTCGCGGCGTGAGAGCTCGACCTCCTCGCCGCCGCGCTGGCAGCGACCGGCGCGGAAGTCCAGGCGCAGGCTGCCGGCCTGGACGACGCTCGATTCGCCCGGCGATCCGCTCGGCGCGCGGCGGGCGAGGGCTCGCAGGTGCGCGCCGAGCACGACGTAGGAGAAGGGCTTGGACAAGTAGCCGTCGGCGCCCGCGTCGAGCGCCTCCGCCTCGTCCCACTCGCCGTCCTTGGCCGTGAGCATGAGGATCGGCGTCCAGACGCCTTGCTCGCGAAGGCGCCGGCAGACCTGGAAGCCGTTCAACTTCGGGAGCAGGATGTCGCAGACGATCACGTCGAGGCGCGGATCGGCGGCGAGCTCGAGCCCCCTCGCGCCGTCTGCCGCGCCGAGCACCTGGTGCCCCTCGGCTCGCAAGCCCGCTTCAAGCGCTGTGCGCAGCCGGTCCTCGTCCTCGATGAGCAGCACGCGCATCGGCGTCCCCGTTCGGCCCCTCGGCCGCCCGAACGTAGCGTTCGGGCGGCCGAGGGAGGTGCCGCGGGTGAATCTCCGGCCCCCGGTGTCGCCGGTCAGGCCTTGGCGGCGGTGATGCCGGTCGCGTCGAGCACCTTGCCCGACTTCGTGTAGACGACGGTGACGTGCCCGCCGGCCGGACGCAAGCCGGACTGCGACGCTGAGCGTTTTCTCAGTGTCGCGTCCCCTGCCACGCGTAGCGGAGTGATAGCAAGCTATCCGTGCGGCGGTACCCCCCTCGCGTCGTCCGGCGGCGCGCGCCCGCCGCCGCGATCGCCGCGGGCATCGCGCTCGTCTCGCTGCCGGGACCGGCGGCGGTCGCCTCGCGCACGCCCCCTGCCGGCTTCAGCGAGCGGCCTTTCGCTGCGCCGCCGAGAGGTCCGAGCCGAGCTGGGAGCTCGAGCAGTGCCGGGTTGGCGGGCTCGGTCGCCCGGCGTTGCCCGTGGCTCGCCGCGGCGGTCCAGCGCCACGACTCCCCGGCAGAGCTCGCCCGCCTCGTCGTCGCGCGCATGGACACGACCCAGAAGCTCGACGTCGTCGGCCTGTATTTCGGAAGCGGGTACGAGAACCGCAACGCCGGCGTGCCGAGCCTGTGCGTACCGCCACTCACCTTGGAGGACGGCCCGGCGGGCCTTTCTGCCGGGGACGCCGGCGTCACCCAGCTGCCCGCGCCGCTCGGGGTCGCGGCGAGCTTCGACACCCGTCTCGCCTACGACTACGGCCGGGTGGAGGGCACAGAGGCCCATGCCCAGGGCATCGACGCCGTGCAGGGCCCGAACCTCAACATCGACCGCGTGCCCTACGCGGGGCGTGCCTTCGAGGGCTACGGCGAGGACCCCTACCTCGTCTCGAGCATGGGGGTCGCCGACGTCGAGGGAATCCAGTCCGCGGGCGTGATGTCCGACGCGAAGCACTTCGGCGTCTACACCCAGGAGACCGACCGCCGCTTCCTCGACCAGATCGTCGGCCGTCGCGTCCTCGAGGAGGTCTACCTCGCCCCCTTCCGCGCCGTCGTCGAGCGTGCGCACGTGGCGTCGATCATGTGCTCCTACGGGATGATCGACGGCGAGCCGACTTGCGGGGACCGTTGGCTCTTCCGCGACCTCTACCAGCAGTGGCACTTCCACGGCTTCGTCCGCTCGGACTTGGCGGCGCTCGCCTCGGCCTCTTTGGCCCCGAGGGCCTTTGCGGCGGGGCTGGACATGATCAAGCCCCGCGCGACCGACCAGCTCGCCGACGCCGTCGCGCACGCCCCCGGCGCCGCAGCCGCCTTGGAGCGGGCGACGTCTCAGGTGCTGCAGGCGATGTTCGCCTACCACCTCGTGCTGCACCCGTTGTCGGGCCATCCCGGCCTCAGGGTGGACTCAGCCGCCCACGCCCGCTTCGCGCGCCGCGCCGCCGAGGAGTCGATGGTGCTCTTGAAGGACTCCGGGGGCGTCCTTCCGCTCAGGCTCGGCCGCAGCGGCTATGGCGGGAAGGGCTGCGCGCTCGCGGTGATCGGCAACGACGCCGCCTCGTCTGCCCAGACAGCCGGCTACGGAAGCGCCCGTGTCGCGGCGCCGTTCATCTCGACGCCGCTTGCCGCGCTGCGCCGCGACCTCGGGCGAAAGGTGGTGGTCCGCTTCGCCGGCGGCATGACCGGGGTGACCGCGCTGCCCGCGCCACGCCCGCGCGAGCTTCCCGGGGCGGCGTCGGTGGCCCCGGTCGCCCCGCCGCTTGTCGCGCCGCGTCACGGGCATGCCGCACGGCTCGTCGTCCTCGACCACCTGCTCCAAAGCGGCGCCGCGGGCACGGGCTCGATCCCGGGCAGGTACCTGGCCGCTCTTGCACACTGGGACGTCGGCCTCGTCGTCCCCCACACCGGCCTCTACTCGCTCTCGATCACCGACAACGGGGACACCTGGATTGCGCTCGACGGAAAGACGCTGCTCGCGCAACGGGGTCAGGGCAACCGGGCGCCGTGGACGGTCGCGGTCGACCTCCGCCGGGGCACCCGCTACGCGCTCGACCTCACCTGGTTCCCCTTCCGCGGCCACCTGCCGCCTGAGATCGGGCTCTCCTACGACGCCCCCGGGGTCGGCCGCGCCGTCGCGCTGGCGCACGCCTGCACGACGGCGATCGTCTTCGCGAGCGACCGCAGCGGCGAGGGCTCGGACCGGCCGACGCTGTCGCTCCCGGGCGACGAGAACGCGCTCATCGCCGCCGTCGCCCGGGCCAATCGCCGGACGGTCGTCGTCCTCAACACCGGAGGCCCGGTCCTCATGCCGTGGCTCTCCCACGTCGCCGCGGTGCTCGAAGCCTGGTACCCCGGCGAGGAGGACGGCGCCGCGACCGCGGCGGTGCTGCTCGGCCGCTACGACCCCGCCGGCAGGCTCCCGGTCACCTTCCCCGCCAGCGCTGCCCGCACCCCGGCCTCGAGCCCGTCGGAGTGGCCGGGGATCGACGGCGCGGTGCACCTTTCCGCGGGGCTCGACGTCGGGTACCGGTGGTACGCCGCGCACCACGTGACGCCCCTCTTCCCCTTCGGCTACGGCCTCGGCTACA
>DAHVLW010000288.1:0-3742 GCA_027320205.1 Acidimicrobiaceae bacterium | reverse complement strand
AGGTCGACCATGGCGAGGCGGGTGCTCTTGCGCTCGGGGAGGACCCGCCCGGTCGGCTCCGTGCCGAAAGCGGCGTCGTCCGCGCCCGAGCGCTTGAGCTCCATCAGCCGCTCGAGCGTCCGGAGCCCCTCGAAGGCGTCCCTCCCGTAGAAGACTCTGCCGTCGTAGACCTCGCGCAGGTCGCGCTCGACGTAGCTGCGGGTCAGCGCCGCCCCGCCGAGCAGCACCGGAAGCTGTGCAGCGCCGCGCCGGTTGATCTCCTCGAGGTTCTCGCGCATGACGAGGGTGGACTTCACGAGAAGCCCGCTCATGCCGAGGGCGTCGGCCCCGACCTCCTCGACCTTGGCGAGCATCTCGGCGATCGGCACCCTGATCCCGAGGTTGTGGACCTCGTAGCCGTTGTTCGTGAGGATGATGTCGACGAGGTTCTTGCCGATGTCGTGGACGTCGCCCTTGACCGTCGCGAGGACGACCTTGCCCCGCCCGCCGCCGCCCGTGCGCTCCATGTGCGGCTCCAGGTGCGCGACGGCCGCCTTCATCGTCTCGGCCGACTGGAGCACGAAGGGAAGCTGCATCTCTCCTGAGCCGAACAGCTCGCCGACCGTCCTCATGCCTTCCAGCAGCACGTCGTTCACGATCGACAGGGCCGTCCTGCCGGAGCGGAGCGCCTCGTCGAGGTCGACCTCCAGCCCGACCCTGTCGCCGTCGACGATCCGCCGGGCGAGCCGCTGCTCGACCGGCCAGTCGCTGCGGTCTTCCTTCGACGGGCCGGCGCCGGCGGCGCCGGCGAAGCGCGCGATCAGCTCCTGCAAGGGGTCGTAGCCCGGACGGCGGCGGT
Source organism: Acidimicrobiaceae bacterium (assembly GCA_027320205.1). Lineage (GTDB taxonomy): Bacteria > Actinomycetota > Acidimicrobiia > Acidimicrobiales > Bog-793 > JAKAOD01. Next base: position 2,904 of record DAHVLW010000288.1, on the reverse strand, counting down.
CGTAGACGAGATCGAGGCAGACGTCGCGGGCGGCTGGGTCGAGCTTGTGGAGCGGCTCGATGCGCGCCGCGTGGACGATCGCGGCGTCGAGCCCCGCGACGACGCACTCGTGGAGGAACACCGAGTTGAGCGCCTGACGCGCTGCGCTCTTCAGCCCGAAGGAGACGTTCGACAGCCCGATGATCGTGTGCGTGCCCGGAAGCTCCTCCTTGATCCGCCGGATCGCCTCGATCGTCTCGACGCCGTCCCGCCGGCTTTCCTCCATCCCGGTCGTGAGCGGCAGGGCGAGCGGATCGAAGAACAGGTCTGAGGGCTCGAGGCCGTAGCGGCCGACGGCGAGGCCGTAGATGGCCCGCGCCGCCCTCGCCTTCCACTCGGCGGTGCGCGCCTGGCCCTGCTCGTCGATGCAGGTGCAGACGACGGCGGCGCCGTGCTCGCGGGCCAGCGAGAGGAACCGGTCGAGGCGCGTGCCCCGACCGTCTCCGTCCTCGAGGTTGACGGAGTTGAGCACGGACCGCCCTCCGAGCCGCTCGAGCGCCGTCTGCACCACGGCTGGCTCGGTCGAGTCGACCATCACCGGCACGGTCGACTGCACGGCGAGGCGGCCCATCACCCGAGCCATGTCGGCGACGCCGTCGGCTCCTGTGTAGTCGACGCAGACGTCGATCACGTGGGCGCCTTCGCGCACCTGCTCCCGCGCCATCTCGACGACCGTGTCGTCGTCGCCTGCGAGCATCGCTTCTCGGAAGCGCTTCGAGCCGTTGGCGTTCGTGCGCTCGCCGACGACGAGGAAGGAACGGTCCTGCTCGAAGGGGACGAAGCTGTAGAGCGACGCGGCTCCCGGCTCGTGCGCAGGCGCGCGCCGCTTCGGCACGAGCTCGCCGACGGAGTCGACGACGCGACGCATGTGCTCGGTCGTCGTGCCGCAGCACCCGCCGACGACGGCGACGCCGAGGTCGGTGACGAAGGTCCGCAGGTGCTCGGCGAGCTCTGCGGGTCCGAGGTCGTAGTGCATCCTGCCGTCGACGACGCTCGGGAGCCCGGCGTTCGGCAGCGTCGAGATCGGCATGCGGGCGTGCTCCGACAGGTACCGGACCGGCTCGTACATCTCGACCGGTCCCGTGGCGCAGTTGATGCCGACGACGGCCGGCCGCATTGCGTCGAGCGCCGCGAGCGCGGCGCCGATCTCGGTGCCGGGCAGCATCCGCCCTGTGAGCTCGATCGTCACCTGGACCTGGAGGGGCACCTCCCGTCCGACGGCGGCCATCGCCCGCCGGCAGGCGGCCATGGCCGCCTTTGCGCCGAGGAGGTCGAAGCAGGTCTCGACGAGCAGCAGGTCGACGCCTCCCTCGAGCAGCGCGCGCGCCTCGACCTCGTAGGCGTCGCGCAGCTCGGCATAGCTGGTCTGGCCGAGGCTCGGGAACTTCGTGCCCGGGCCCATGCTCCCCGCGACGAACCGCGGCCGGTCGGGCGTCGAGAAGCCCGACGCGACCTCCTTCGCGAGCTCGGCGGCGCGGCGAGCCAGCTCGGCCGCGCGGTCGGCGATGCCGTACTCGCCGAGCACCGTTGGGAAGGCGCCGAAGGAGTTCGTCTCGACGACGTCGACGCCGACGGAGAGGAACGACTCGTGGAGCTCCTGGACGACGTCGGGTCGGCTGGCGCAGAGCGCCTCGTTGCAGCCCTCGAGCGCCGCCCCGCCGAAGTCGTCCGGACCGAGCCCGCGAAGCTGCAGGTTCGTGCCCGTCGCGCCGTCGAAGACGACGACGCGCTCTCGGACCAGGTCGAGGTAGCCGGACACTGCGGGCAACGCTAACGGCTGCGTCCGGGCCAGCTGGCACGGACGGGCGCCAGGGCCCCGAGCGGGGCTGCGGTAGGCGGGCGAGTAGGTCCTCCCTCGAAGCTCTCTCCGGCTGCGGCCGGCAGGCGGGAAGGGCGCGCGGGACGCGGGAGGGCGGGAAGATGCGACCGGAGATCGAGCTCGGGGCGGGCGCTGTGCTGATGGTGGAGGCGTGGCGGGACCCGCTGGTCGAGGCGCTCGGCCACGATGCCCGCTCGGGTTACGTGGAGCACTTCTGGCTCCCGGTCCTCGGCCCGTCGACGGTGCTCCTGCTGCGTCGGCTGGCGGGTCGCCTCGAGGCCTCGCCTGACGGGCTCGCGCTGGGGCTCGCAGAGACCTCGCGCTCGCTCGGTCTCGGCGAGCGAGTCGGGCGCAACAGCAGCTTCGTGCGGACGATCGCACGGACGGTCGAGTTCGAGCTCGCCCGCCTGGTCGGCCCGACGCGCCTCGCGGTCCGGACCGTGCTCCCCCCACTGCCGCGGCGCTACGCCGTCCGGCTCCCGGAGGGGCTCCGGGAGGAGCTCGCCGGCGCCGAGCGGACGGCGGCGTCGAGCCGCGCGGTCGCCGCGGACCAGCGCCTTCGGGGGCGACAGCTCGCGCTCAGCCTCGTCGAGCTCGGCGAGGACGAAGGCGCGACCGAGCGGCAGCTCCTCCGGTGGCGCTTCCACCCGGCCCTCGCACGCGAGTGCACCGAGTGGGCAGCGGCCGCCCGCCGGGCCACCGCCGGAGGGGAGGCGCCCCCGTCGGCGTCATAGGTCCCCTTCGCGCCTCACCAGCCGTCGCGGTGGATGAGCGCCTCGGCGGGCCGCCGGCGGGCATGAGCTCGCGGGCGCGTCCCGGGCGCGGTGCGGCCGAGGGCGACTGCGCCGATCGTCGCCCTCCCGGGCGGCACGCCGAGGCCCCCGAGCACGCTCGCCTCGCCGGCATGCAGGCGGAACAGCAGCGCGCCGAGCCCGGCATCGCTCGCCGCGAGCAGGAGCTGCATGGTGACGAAGGCCGCGTCGACGAGCCAGTAGGGGACCGGCCAGGCCGGAGCCGGGAGACCGGCGAGACCGGAGCTCGACTTG
>DAHVLW010000248.1:0-3950 GCA_027320205.1 Acidimicrobiaceae bacterium | reverse complement strand
AGCCGGCTGTTCCGCACGTTCAACGCCGGCGCGCCGGCCTTCAGGGAGGAGAGCCTCGCCAATGAGCCACGGCCGTCACGCTGACCGGACCGTCGCCGTCGGCGCCCTCGCCCGCGTCGAGGGCGAGGGGGGGCTCCACGTCACCGTGCGGGACGGGGCAGTCGAGTCCGTGACGCTCGACATCTTCGAGCCGCCACGATTCTTCGAGGCGCTGCTCAGGGGACGACGGCTCGACGAGGCGCCGGACATCACCGCCCGGATCTGCGGCATCTGCCCGGTCGCCTACCAGATGAGCGCCTGTGCGGCGATGGAGGACGCCTGCGGCACCGTGGTCGACGACAAGGTGATGGCGCTCCGCCGGCTCCTCTACTGCGGCGAGTGGATCCAGAGCCACGCCCTCCACGTCTACCTGCTCCACGCGCCGGACTTCTTCGGCCTCGCCGACGCCATCGAGCTTGCCGAGCTGGACCGGGGCGCGGTCGAGCGCGGCCTCCAGCTGAAGCGGGTCGGCAACCTCGTGATGGAGACCGTCGGGGGGAGGGCGATCCACCCGGTGAACGTCCGCGTCGGCGGCTTCTGGCGCGCCCCGGCGCGCGGCGCGATCGCCGCACTGGCCGAGCCGCTCCGGCGCGCCCGCGACGCCGCGCTCGAGACGGTTGCCTGGGTGGCCGGCTTCGAGTTCCCCGAGGTCCAGGCCGACTACCTCTTCGTCGCCCTGCACGACCCCGACCGCTACCCGATCGAGTCGGGGCGGATCGGCTCGTCCGCCGGCCTCGACACGACCCCGGCCGGCTTCGCCGAGCTCGCCGTCGAGGAGCAGGTCCCGCACTCGACAGCGCTCCATGCCCGGATCGACGGCGGGGGCCATTACCTGACGGGACCGCTCGCCCGCTACGCCCTCAACTCCGGCGCCCTCCCCGAGATCGCCCGCCAGGCGGCCTCCGCCGCGGGGCTCGGCGCGGTCTGCCGCAACCCGTTCCAAGGCATCGTCGTGCGGGCGGTCGAGCTCGTCTTCGCCTGCGACGAGGCGCTCCGTCTCGTCGAGGCCTACGAGCCGCCCGAGCCTCCGGCGGCGACGCTCGTCCCCCGCGCCGCAGCCGGCGCGGGGGCCACGGAGGCGCCCCGAGGGCTCCTCCTGCACCGCTACGAGCTCGCGGCCGACGGCACCATCGCCTCGGCGCGGATCATGCCCCCGACCTCGCAGAACCAGGCGGCGATCGAGGACGATCTCCGCCGCGTCGTCTCCGCGGGGCTCGAGCTTCCCGACGAGCAGCTCACCTGGCGCTGCGAGCAGGCCGTCCGCAACCACGACCCGTGCATCTCCTGCTCGACGCACTTCCTCGACCTGACGGTGGAGCGGCGGTGACGACCCCAGCGGCGACGGACCAGCAGACCCCCGGCTCCGTGCGCCGGCGGACGGCTAGCCGGGTGCTCCTCGCCGGGATGGGCAGCGAGTACCGCAGCGACGACGGCGTCGGACCGGCGGTCGTCAGGCGTGTCGCCGAGCTCGGGCGTCCCGCCGGCGTCGAGCTCGTCGCCGGTCTCGACGACCCGCTCGATCTCCTCGGACTCTGGGACGGTGCCGAGCTCGCCGTCGTCGTCGACGCCACGCGCTCGGGCGCGCCCGCGGGGACGATCACCTTCGCCGAGCTCGGCGAGGGTGACGTCGCGCACGGGCGGGCGAAGAGCACCCACTCCATCGGCTTCGCAGGCGCCCTCCGGCTCGCGCGCCTCATTGGGTCGGCTCCGGACCGGGTCGTCCTCCTCGGCGTCGAGGGCGACGACTTCCGCATGGGGACCTGGATCAGCGCGCCGGTTGCCGCCGCCGTGCCACGAGCGGCCGAGCTCGCCCTCAGCCTGGTTCGGGGAGCGCCGGCTTCAGGAGCGCCGACCTCAGGAGCGCCGGACCAAGGAGCGCCGGCGTGTGCCTGAGCGTGCCGGGTCGGGTCCTCGACGTGAAGGGCACGACGGCGGTCGTGGAGATCGCGGGGGTCGTCCGCACCTGCAACACGCTCTTCGAGCCGGCGGTGCGGCCAGGCGACGCCGTCATCGTCAACGCTGGGACTGTTCTCGGCGTCCTCTCCGACGAGGAGGCCCAGGCGACGGAGGACGCGTTCGCCGAGCTCGACCGGTGCGCCGGCACTACCTTTGCGCCATGGCCGGCAAGTTCCTAGTCCTCTGGCGGCTCGATCTGAGCCGGCTCACGCCGGAGGCAGTCAGAGCCATCCTGCGCCAGCAGGACTACGGCGCCGCGCTGGAGTCCGAGGGCAAGGTGCTCTCCCGGTACCACCTGGTCGGCGCGCACGGCGGGGCATGGATCTACGACGTCGCGTCGAACGAGGAGCTCGACGCCCTGCTCGCGCGGGCGCCCGTCTACAACATCGCCCGCTACGAGATCCACGCGCTCGCCGAGATGACGGCTCCGACGCCGGTCGCGGTGACGGGCTCCGAGGCCGGCTAGCCGCCATGTGCCTCGGCATCCCCGGCGAGCTCGTCGAGGTCCTTCCCGGCCCCCAGCACCTCGCCGTCGCCGAGATCGGGGGGGTGCGCCGCGCCGTCGACGTCGGCCTGCTCGACCCGGACGAGCTCCGGCCGGGCGCCTGGGTGCTCGTCCACGTGGGGTTCGCGCTCGCCGTCATCGACGAGGAGGAAGCTGCCTCCACGCTCCGCATGCTCGAGGGGAGCGGGAGCGCCTACACCGACGAGCTCATCGCCCTCGCCGCAAGTCACGGCGGGCCAGGACGACCCGCCGCTGCGGGAGACGCCGGCGGGCCGGCGACCGCCGGCGGGCCTCCGAAGGGCGCGCACCGGACCCGCTCATGAGGTTCGTCGACGAGTTCCGTGACGCCGGCAAGGCCCGGACGCTCGCCGGCGAGATCGCCGCCCTCTGCGAGCCGGATCGCCGCTACCAGCTGATGGAGGTCTGCGGCGGGCACACGCACGCGATCTACCGTCACGGGCTCGAGGACCACCTCCCCGACGCCGTCACGCTCGTGCACGGCCCGGGCTGCCCGGTCTGCGTGATCCCGATGGGCAGGATCGACGACGCCATCCACCTCGCCGAGCAACCGGGCGTCATCCTCACGGCCTTCGGCGACATGATGCGGGTGCCCGGTGGCCGAGGCTCGTTCCTCGACGCCCGCTCGCGCGGAGCCGACGTCCGCATGGTCTACTCGCCGCTCGACGCCCTCGGCGTCGCCCGCGACAACCCCGACCGCAGGGTCGTCTTCCTCGGGATCGGCTTCGAGACGGCGGCGCCGTCCACGGCGACGACCGTGCTGCGAGCCAAGGCCGAAGGCATCGCGAACTTCTCGGTGCTCTGCAGCCACGTGCTCGTCGTCCCGGCCATCATGGCGATCCTCGACTCCCCCGAGGTCCGCCTCGACGGCTTCATCGGGCCCGGGCACGTCTCGGCGGTCATCGGCTGCGCCCCCTACGAGCCGATCGCCGCCGAGCGTCACAAGCCGCTCGTCGTCTCGGGCTTCGAGCCCCTCGACGTGCTCCAGTCGATCAAGATGCTCCTCGCCCAGCTCGAAGACGGCCGCTGCGAGATCGAGAACCAGTACCGGCGTGCCGTCCCCTGGGACGGCAACCCTCGCGCCGTCGCGGCGATCGAGGAGGTCATGGAGGTGAGGGAGGAGTTCGAGTGGCGCGGGCTCGGCCGCATCCCCCGCTCCGCCATGCGGCTTCGCGAGCGCTTCGCCGACTTCGACGCCGAGCGCCTCTTCGAGCTCCCGGGGAGAAGGGTCGAGGATCCGAAGGCCTGCCAGTGCGGCGAGGTCCTGAGGGGCGCCCTCAAGCCCTGGGAGTGCAAGGTCTTCGGCACCGGCTGCACGCCCGAGACGCCGATCGGCACGTGCATGGCCTCCTCCGAAGGTGCCTGCGCCGCCTACTACAACTTCGGCCGTTTCAACCGCAGGCGTCTTGCCGCCGCCCGGAGATGAGCGACC
>DAHVLW010000245.1:0-5571 GCA_027320205.1 Acidimicrobiaceae bacterium | reverse complement strand
GTGTCGACGCCGACGAAGCTCACCTTGGCACCGTCCAGCAGGGAGACGGCGCCGAAGGCACCGAGCTCCTGGCGGCAGTCTGGGCACCAGGAGGCGAAGAAGTTGACGATGGTCGGCTTGCCCCGGAAGCTCGCCAGCCTCACCGGCACGCCGCCGCCGAGGCGAGCGAGGTGGAATGCCGGCGCCGGCTCGCCCCTCGGCAGCACGGCGAGCGCGCTCGTCGGAAGCGTCGACGAGGTCGTCGCGCTCCTCGACTGGGCCGAGGTGACCGCGTAGGCGACGAAGGCGGCGGCGAGCGCGATGAGGAGGGCGCCGAGCACGCGGGCGCGTCGCCCGACGAGCAGGGTAGTGGGGTGGCCCGCCTGCTCCCCGGTGCTCACCGCTTGTCCGTGCGCCGCGGCGAGCTGCGGCGCGGCTCGTCAGGGATGCTGGACAACGGCGGTGATCCCCATCGCGACGAACAGGAGCGTGAGGTAGGTGATCGAGAACCCAAAGACCTTCATCGCCCGCCGGGGGCTTGGGTCGCCGCGCAAGGTCCACACCTGCCGGAGGAACGCCGCGCCGAGCAGGATCGTGACGGCGAGGAACACCGGGCCGAGATGGGCCGTCGGGGCGAGGAGCGCCGACAGCGCCACGAGCGCGACGGTATAGGCGACCATCCTCCGGACGACCCCGGCGGTCGACGTCCTCGACGGCAGCATCGGCACGTCGGCGCTCGTGTAGTCGTCGCGGTAGCGAAGGGCGAGCGCCCAGAAGTGCGGCGGCGTCCAGAGGAAGATGACGCCGAACAGGATCAGCGCTGGGACAGCGAGGTGGCCGGTCACGGCGCTCCACGCGACGAGGGGCGGCACGGCGCCCGCTGCGCCGCCGATGACGATGTTCTGCGACGAGGACCGCTTCAGCCACATCGTGTACACGCCGAGATAGAAGGCCGCTGCGGCGAGGGTGAGGCCAGCGGAGAGCAGGTTGACCGTTCCCCACAGCACGAGGAACGAGACGATCTCCAGCAGCGCGCCGAAGGTGAGCGCGCCCCGCGGCGAGATGACCCCGGTGACGAGTGGCCTGTGCTTTGTCCGCTCCATGACGGCGTCGATGTCGCGGTCGTAGACCATGTTGATGGCGTGCGCCCCGCCGGCGGCGACGGCGCCGCCGAACAGCGTCAGCAGCACGAGCCCGGCAGGCGGCAGGTGCCGCGACGCGACGAGCATCGTCGGCACCGTCGTGATCAGGAGCTCGCCGATGATCCGCGGCTTTGTGAGGGACATGTAGGCGAGCACCCGCTCCACCGAACCGGTGGGCGCGATGCGGCCGCGTGCCTCCCCTTCGATGCCTGCAGCGCTCCCGAGACCCGCAGTTGCCATCTGGGCCTAACCTACCCCGAGCGCGCGCCGCCGACCCAACCGGCCCGGCGCGTGTGCGGCGCCGAGGAGGTCGGTGCGCAGCGCCGCCTCTTCCTCGTCGTCGAGCGGCTCGAGAGCAACGCCGGTCGCGAGGACGAGCAGTGCGTCGGCGAGGGCGGGGTTGCGGGCGAGGACCGGCCCGTGCAGGTAGGTAGCGACGATGTGCCCGGCGACGCAGCCGTCCTCTCCGGCCGCTTCGGAGTCTCCCGAGCTGCTGACGGCCCCGTTGCCGACGCCAGCGACGACGCGTCCGAGGGGCGCGACCCCCTGGCCGAGGCGCGTGACGCCCGCATGGTTCTCGAAGCCGGTCAGTGTCTCACCCACGCCGAGCGCGGCGGCGGCGGGACCGGGTATGGCGCGCACCTCGCCGACCGCTCTCCTGCCGCCGCCGCGGACCGTCTCGGCGTCGACGAGGCCGACGCCCGCCTGCGGCGCCCCGCCCGGACCGGGGAAGACGGAGCCGACGATCTGGAACCCGGCGCACACGGCGAGCACGACTGCGCCACGTGCGACCGCCGCGGCGAGCGTGCCCCCCGCGAGGACGGTGGCCGAGCGGGTCTGGGGCCCGTCCTCGCCGCCGCCGAGGCAGTAGAGGTCACCTGAGGTGGGCAACGGCTCGTCGGAGGCTGCGAGCACGAGCTCGGCGCCGATTCCGCGCCAGGCCGCCCGGTTGGCGAGGACGAGCCCGTTGCCTGAGTCGCCGTAGGTTACCAGAAGGTCCGGGTGGACGACGACGACCGAGAGATCCAGCCGCGGGGCTCGCCGGCGGCGGCTGGCGGCGCGGACGGGCGCGGGCGGCGCAGGCGACCGCGACAGCACGCCGCCGAGATCTGGACCCGGCGGGTGCATCCGGCGTCGATCGCCGCCGCCCATCGAGCTACGCCGGCCGAGGGCGTGGCGCAGGTCCTGGAAGGCCGTGTAGTTGCCGACGTAGTCGACCTCGGCGACGCCAGCGGAGGTGAGCGCGTCGAGCTGGTCGGTGACGACGGCGTGGGCAAGGCCGGCGTGGCGCAGGCGCATGGCCAGGTCCCGGCGGCGATCCCCGGTGGCGACGGCGACACGGTGCGCGAGCCGCTCGAAGGGGACGTCCCACAGCCAGGAGGGGTCGCGACCGTCGGCCTCGCGGGCGTTGATGCCGAGCACGACCGGCCCGCTGCCGCCCGCGAGCAGCTCGACGAGCTCGCTCCAGCCCGCAGGGTTCTTTGCGAGGAGCAACCGTGCCCGGACCTCGCCGGCGGGCGTCGCGGCGTAGCGCCCGGCGACCTCGACGACGCCGGACATCGCGGCGAGCGCCCGCTCGGGCTCGACCCCGAGCACCGTCGCCGCGACGGCGGCCATGGCGGCATTCGCCTGGTTGAACCGGCCGGGGAGGGAGAGTGCAAGCGGCACCGTGCGCCCGTCGATCACGAGGCTCCCGGCCTCGACGGTCGCTGCCGGCTCGGGCCGGCGCAGTCCGCAGCGGCACGACCAGCCCCGGCGCATCGCCTCCTGGGTTCCAGGGGAGCCAGGGGAAGTGGCGCCCGCCGACGCGCCCGCCACCAGGCTGTCGCGCTCGAAGGCGATCCGTCCCTGGCACGCCGGGCAGTGTCGGGCGTCGTCGCTCCATCCGCCGCCGGCCGCGACCCACACGACGTCCCGCGCCGGCTCGGCCGCCCAGGTGACGAGCGGGTCGTCGCAATTGGCGACGACCGTCGCGGCGGTTCGCGCGAGGGCGGCGCGCCAGCGCGCGGCGACCATGCGGACCTCGCCGACGCGGTCGAGCTGGTCACGGGAGAGGTTGAGCAGGACGACCACCCGGGCGGCGACGGCGTCGGCGACCTGGCCCAGGTAGCCTTCGTCAACCTCAAGGACGCCGGGGGCGCCGGGCGGCGACGCGGCGAGCGCGGCGACGAGGCCGGCCGGCATGTTGGCGCCGGCGGTCGAGGTCGCGACGGCCGAAGGTCCGCCGAGGGTCTCGGCGAGCAGGCGTGTCGTCGTCGTCTTGCCGTTGGTTCCCGACACGAGGGTGACGACGCGCCCGACGGCGAGGCGGCCGAGGAGCGACGGGTCGATGAGAAGCCCGGCCCGCCCGCCGACCGTCGAGCCGCCGCCGAGGCCGAGCTGGCGCGAGAGCGCCCCGACCACGAGCACCGCGGGCCGGGCGATGCGGCCGCGCACGCCCACGCTCAGCCGGCGAGAGGGATCTGGCGGCCGACCATCGCGCCGATCGCGGAGAGGAGATCGGTCGGGGTCCACGAGCCGAAGCCGGGGTCGGCGAGGTCGTGGCGGCCCAGGGGGTCGAGGAGATGGCTCAGGCGGGCCGGAAGGCGCCCGCTGACGTCGGCGCTGCCGCCGACGACCACCGCCACCGCTCCCGCGGCGATCGCCGCCGCGACGGCACGCCGGGCCGTTGTCGCGCCGGCGGCCCGCCTAGGGCGCGATGGCCCCCGCGAAGGGGAGAGCTCGTTCTCGGTCACCGCTCGGACGAGGCTAGCGTCCGCACGGGAGGAAGCAGGATGGTCGCTGGCGGCAACGGTCTGCTCGAGCTTCCGCTCGCCGAGCTGCGCGCCGCTGCGCTCGAGCGCGCGGCGGAGCTCTCCTGCAGCCACGCCGACGTCCGGGTCGAGCGGATCCGGGACCAGTACCTCAAGCTGCGCGACGGTGCCGTCGAGGGCGCGGCCGACGATCTCGAGGTCGGCGTCGGGGTCCGCGTGGCCCACGGCGCCGCCCTCGGCTTCGCCGGGACGGTCGCCGTGCACCCGGCGGCGGTGCGTGCGCTCGTGGACGAGGCGGTCGAGATGGCGCGGGCCACCTCGCTCGCCGGATCGGCGCCGGTCGAGCTTGCCGAGGAGCCCTCCCACGGCGAGTCGAGCTGGACTGCGCCCTACCGCGTCGACCCGACGGCGGTCCCCCTCGCAGACAAGGTCGAGCTGCTCGGGAGCTGGAGCCGGCGCATGCTGGCGGCAGCCGGTGTCGACCACGTCTCGGCGAGCCTGCACGCCGTCGCGGAGGAGAAGCACTACGCCGACCTCGGTGGCACCGTCACCACCCAGCGCCGCGTCCGGGTCCACCCGAGCCTCGAGGTGGTCGCGCTCGACGCGGCGACCGGCTCGTTCGAGACGATGCGGACCTGCGCGCCGCCCTCCTCCCGCGGCTACGAGTACCTGCTCGGCGAGGGCTGGGACTTCGAGGCGGAGCTCGAGCAGCTGCCGGGCTGGCTCGCCGAGAAGGTCGCTGCTCGAAGCGTCGAGCCGGGGGAGTACGACCTCGTCATCGACCCGACGAACCTCTGGCTCACGATCCACGAGTCGGTCGGCCATGCCACCGAGCTCGACCGGGCGCTCGGCTACGAGGCCGCCTACGCGGGGACGTCCTTCGCCACGCCCGACGGTCTCGGGCGCCTGAAGTACGGCTCGGGACTGATGCAGGTGACGGGCGACCGGACGGCGCCGCACGGGCTCGCGACCGTCGCCTACGACGACGAGGGCGTCAGGGCAACGGCGTTCGACATCGTCCGCGACGGCGTCCTCGTCGGCTACCAGCTGGACCGGCGGATCGCCGCCGAGCACGGCTTCACCCGCTCGAACGGCTGCGCCTTCGCCTCCTCGCCGCTGATGGTCCCGATCCAGCGCATGGCGAACGTCTCCCTCGGCCATGCCGGCGGCACCGGCCCGACGACGGACGAGCTCGTCGGGGGGGTGGAGCGGGGCATCTACGTCGTCGGCGACAAGAGCTGGTCGATCGACATGCAGCGGCACAACTTCCAGTTCACCGGCCAGCGCTTCTACAGGATCGACCACGGCCGGATCGCCGGACAGCTGCGCGATGTCGCCTACCAGTCGCGCACGACGGAGTTCTGGGGCTCGCTTGCCGGCATCGGAGGCGCGGCGACCTACCTGCTCGGCGGGGCGATGAACTGCGGCAAGGGCCAGCCGGGGCAGGTGGCGCCGGTGAGCCACGGCTGCCCGAGCGCCCTGTTCGAGCGGGTGCGCGTGCTGAACGTGCGAGAGGAGTCCGGCCGATGAGCCCGGCAGGGCGCCCTGGCCCGCCGGGCGCCTCGTCCCGAGTGGCGGGCGAGTCGGCGCTTCCTCCACCGCAGGAGGTCGCCGAGCAGGCCCTGCTCGCCGCGGGGACGGGCGCGTGCACTGTGCTCGTCGAGGAGCGCAGCGAGTGCGAGGTCCGCTTCGCCAAC
>DAHVLW010000231.1:0-2044 GCA_027320205.1 Acidimicrobiaceae bacterium | reverse complement strand
CCGGCTCCCGGCGCGCGCGCCCTGCCCGAGCTCGTCGAAGGCGCGATAGACGAGCGGCGTCGACACGCCGAACGAGGGGGTGCAACAGAGGTAGCAGGCATCGTCCGGTTCGAGGGCCTCGACCTGCTCGCCGACGCCTCCGACCAGGGCGCGCCCACCCACCATGCAGAAAGGGACGTCGGCGCCGAGCCGGGCTCCGACGAGAGGATCGCCGACCCCCGCCCAGCGCAGGACGGCGGCAGCGTCCGCCGACCCGCCGACGAGGCCGGCGCCCGCCGGGATGCGCTTGCGAAGGCGCACGCGGGCGCGCCGCCCCGCAAGCGCGAGTGCGCGAAGGACCAGGTTGTCCGTTCCGGAGGGGACGGAGGGGACGGAGGGGACGGAGGGGACGGAGGGGACGGGAGGTCGGGCCCCATCCTCAGGCGCCGCCGCGTCCTGTCCCCATGCAGAGCTGCTCTGCGCCCCCGACCAGGCGACCTCGTCGACGACCTCGAGGCGGCTCGCGCCCGAGTCCGACCGGGCGCCGGCCGGCGGCGGGTCGTTCGCCGGCTCGATCTCGAGCAGGTCCCCGAAGTCGAGCGTCACCATCTCGGCGCGCAGCAGGTGGTAGCCGTCGGCGCGCCGCCCGACGACCGCGAGGGAGCGCGTCAGCTTGGCGAGCGCCGGCTCGTGAGCGACCTGCGGCACCCGGCCAGCTTGCCCCACGCGACGACGTCGAGCTGCTCCGCGCGGCTCGTCGGGTCGATGCCCGCCGCCCTGTACGCCTCGGGAGGCACGAGCGCGGCGAGCGAGCGTCGCAGCATCTTGCGCCGCCCGGCAAACCCCGCTCGGACCAGCTCGACGATCTCGGGGTACGACGCGAGGGCCTCTTCGACCGCAGGGAGGTCGCGCCGCACAAGATCGACGAGCGCTGAGTCGACGTTCGGCCGGGGGTGGAAGACCTCTGCCGAGACGCGCCCGGCGAGGCGCGCCGTCGCGAAGTAGGCGACGCGGACCGTCACGGCGCCGTACGCCTTCGTCCCTGGCTGCGCGGCGAGGCGCTCACCGACCTCGCGCTGCACCATGACGAGCATCCTTCTGACCTGGGGCGCCAGCTCGAGCAGCCGGAGGACGATGGTCGCCGCCACGTTGTACGGGAGGTTGGCGACGAGGGTCCAAGGAGCCGCGCCGGACAGCAGCTCGGCGAAGTCGAGCTCGAGGGCGTCGCCCTCGACGATGCGGGCTCGCTCGCCGACGACGGCGCGCGCCAGCGCCGCGAGCCGGCGGTCGATCTCGACGGCGACGACGCGTGCGCCCGTCGCGACGAGGGCGAGCGTGAGCGAGCCGGCGCCTGGGCCGATCTCGAGGACGTGGTCTCCCGGACCGACTCGGGCGAGGCGGGCGATGCGCTCGAGGGTGTTCGGGTCGACGACGAGGTGCTGGCCGAGCGACCGCTTCAGCTCGATCCCCTCTTCGGCGAGGATCCGGAGGGCGTCGCCGCGCCCGAGCGGTCGCGGCGAGCTCACACGGCCGCGCCGGCGGGGAGATCGAGCGAGTACGCCCTCATGGCGTTGTCCGAGGTGGCTTCGGCGACGGCCCGGGGCTCGACGCCCCGGAGCGCCGCAACCGCCGCGCCGACGACGGGCACCCTTGAGGGCTCGTTGGCAGATCCCCGGAACGGCACGGGAGCCAGGAACGGCGCGTCGGTCTCGACGAGCATCCGGTCGAGGGGGCACAGGGCGGCGGCGGCGCGGATCGCGCCTGCGTTCTTGAAGGTGACGATGCCGCTGAACGAGACGTAGGCGCCGACGTCCAGGCAGCGGCGCGCCTCGTCCGGCCCGCCGGTGAAGCAGTGGATGATCGTCCTCTCCGGTGCGCCCGCCTCGGCGAGCACGCCGAGGGTGTCGTCCCACGCGTCGCGCGTGTGGACGACGAGCGTGAGGTCGAGGCGCCGTGCCAGGACCACCTGCTCCGCGAAGACGGCGCGCTGCACGTCACGGGGCGAATGGTCGTAGTGGTAGTCGAGCCCGCACTCCCCGACGCCGACGACCGAGCCGGGCACCTT
>DAHVLW010000223.1:0-5055 GCA_027320205.1 Acidimicrobiaceae bacterium | reverse complement strand
GAGGCCGCGCGCCGCGCCGCAGAGGCCGTGGACCGAGCGCTCGGCGACGGCGACGCCGCGAAGCGGCTGCACGACGAGGTCGCCTCGGGCGACCTCGTCTCCTGGCAGGAGGAGCGGCAACGGCTCGATGCCCGCCTCGAGGAGGCGAAGCGGCGCCACGACGAGGCGACCCGGGCGCACGAGCGCGCGTCGCAGGAGCTCGGTGAGCTGCGCGCCTCGTCCCGGATCGCCGATCTCGAGCTCCAGCGGGAGTCGCTCCGCGCCGAGCTCGGCTCGACCCTCGAGCGCTACGCAGTCTTCGGCATCGCCCGGGCCCTTCTGGAAAGGACGCTCGCCCGCTACGAGCGCGAGCGCCAGCCGGAAGTGGTCCGCACGGCAGCTGCGCTCTTCGCCTCGGCGACCGGGGGTCGCTACGTCCGTCTCGTCTCCCGGCTCGACACCGACGGGCGCTCGCACGGGATCGACGCGATCGACGCCGGGGGGGCTCGGGTCGACGCCGGCTCGCTGAGCCGTGGCACGGCCGAGCAGCTCTACCTCTGCCTGCGGCTCGCCCTCGCGACGAAGGGGAGCGGTGGCGCCGAGTTGCCGCTCGTCCTCGACGACGTCCTCGTCAACTTCGACCCCGATCGCGCCGCCGCGATCGCCGGCCTGATCGCCGACGTCGCCGAGGCCCGACAGGTGCTCGCTTTCACCTGCCATCCCCACGTCGTCGAGCTGCTCGCCGGCGCGTCGGCGAACGCTCGGATAGTGGAGCTGCCGCCGACAGGCTCCTCGGCGCGGTAGGGGGCCACGAACCCGCCCGGCGGGCCGCCGTCGCTGACGCCGCGCCAGGGCCGCGGCGTCAGTCCTCCCCGGCGAGCTCTGGCCGCCAGGCGGCCGTCGCGGCGTCCCAGCCGGTGACGATGAGGACGAACATCACGAACGTCAGCACGTGGACGGTCGTGCAGAGTATGCAGATCTTCTGGATCTCGAACAGCTCGGCGTAGACGAGGTAGAAGACGAAGCCGATGCCGGCGACGCCGCCGGCGAGTCGAGCGTAGGCGACCTCGCGCCGCGAGCTCCGCCACGCCCAGGGCAGCGCAAGGGCGAGCATCCCCACGAAGTACGCGAGGCCGAGCACGGCGACGGGGATCCCGAAGACGTAGGACTCCGGGCTCGTGGTCACCGCCTCGCAGTTGATGACGCCGCTGTTCGGACAGACCAGGCTGATCCCGGTGTCGTAGTGCGCAGCCGTGAGGTAGACGGCCATGCCGAGCCCGGCGAGGCTGACGAGCGTCGTGGCGGCGGCGCGCCATCCGCCGAGCCCGGCGAGCCAGTCCCGGCGCTCGGACGGCTCGGTGCCGGAGCCCGGGGACTGCGGAGCACTCGCGGGGCGTGCCCGGGTCGCGCCAGAGCGCCTGTGTGGCGCCGCCGCGAGCAGCGCCCGGGTGCCCGATCCTCTGGGACGACGGGGGGCCTCCTCTTCCACGACCGGTGACCCCCGGCCGCGCCGGCCGCGTTCGGAGGTGGGAGGCTTCGGCACGGCGGCGCCGTCAGCCGACCGGCGTGGTCTTGGCGAGGACCCTCGCCGCCGCGACGACACCTGGCGCGGCGCACACCGCTCCCGGCCTGCTGCCGTCGAGCGAGCAGATCGCTGCGGAGATGTAGTTGGCCTGGACGATGAAGACCTTTGCGTCGATCGCCTTGCCGACCGCCGAGCTCGGTGAGCGCAGCGCCGCGGCGATCGCAGGGCGACCGGGCCCGCCGTTGTTGAGGTAGCCGTACGCCTCGAAGATCACCGCCATGGGGCCGGGGTCGCCGGACTCGACGTACTTGTTGCCGATGTCGAGGAACGGGATGCCCGAGCTCGACCCGGTGTTGAACGGCTTGGCGGGGGTCGTGCCCGAACCGTCGTACTTCGCCTCGAGCTTCTGGACGTAGGTGGTCGGGATCTGGAGGGGCTGCTGCAGGCGGTCCTCGGACTCGTACGGCGTGAAGCTCACGTACTTGCTCGTGTAGATCGAGCCGAGGAAGCTGAAGGTCGGGATGTCGCCGTCGGTGTTCGCCGACGAGGTGATCTTGAGGTTGCTGAAGGTGCCGAAGCGCCCGAGCGCGGCGATCATCGACCAGCGCATCATGGCGCAGTAGGGGCAGAACTCGCCGCCGTCGTAGACGAACTGCGGCTTGCCGCCGAGCGTGAGCGGCGGCTGCCCCTTCGTCACCGTGAAGGGGGACGGCTCGGCACCCGTCCCGACGGCGTCGAAGGTCGACGCCGGGATCGTCGTCAGCGACGAGACGAGCGACGCGGGAGCGGCCGCTGGATGCCGGCCCGCCACGTCGGAGCTCGAGTTGCTCGAGCTCCCGCCGGAGAGCTTCACGACGAGCAGCACGACGAGCACGACGAGCACGAGACCCACGGCGCTCCAGCCGAGCCAGGCGGGTCGCGCGCCCCGGCCGCGGCTGCGCTCGTAGCGGCGGGCCGCTCCCGTCGCCGGCCGAGCGCCACGCGAGGGCGGCGACGGCGCGCCGAGCCGCCTCGGCGCGCTCGATCCCTGGCCGGCTCGCGGGCCCTGCGGGCGCTGCCTGGCCTCGAAGGAACGGCTACGACCAGCACCTCTCTGGCTGCTCATCGGTCAACGGCTCCCGGGCTCGGTGAACCGGGCCATTCTACCTGCACGTGCTGGGCACCCCCTGAGAGCGTCCCTGCTCGGGCTCCTCGGTCGGTGCTCAGGGGCGCTCGCCCGAGGCCCCGTCGCCGCCCAAGGCCCCGTCGCCGCCTCGGGCGCCGTCGAGATGCTCGCGGATGCGCATGACGACCTGCTCGGAGTTGTTGGCGTCGGCGCCCTTCTGCTCGAACAGCGACTTCCGGTCCTCGGCCGCCTCGCGCTCGGCAGAGGCGTCCGCCGAGGCGAGACGAGCCTCGATGCCCTCGGCGACGATCTTCTCCGCCTCGGCGACGAGCGCCTCGACCATCTGGTCCTCGGGCACGACACGCACGATCTTTCCCCGGATGAACAAGTGGCCGCGATGCCGCCCCGCGGCGATGCCGAGGTCGGCCTCGCGCGCCTCGCCGGGACCGTTGACGACGCAGCCCATGACGGCGACCTGCAGCGGGATCCGTCGCTCCTCGAGCGCCGCCTGCGCCTCCTTCGCGACGCGGATGACGTCGATCTCCGCACGGCCGCAGGAGGGGCATGCGACGAGGTCAAGGCCCCGGCGCTCGCGGAGCCCCAGCGACTCGAGCAGCTGCCTGCCGGCGCGTGCCTCCTCGACGGGGTCGGCCGTGAGCGAGTAGCGGATCGTGTCGCCGATGCCCTCGGCGAGCAGCGTCGCGATCCCGGCAGTCGCCTTCACGAGCCCTGCCGGCGGGGGGCCCGCCTCGGTCACGCCGAGGTGGAGCGGGTGGTCGAAGGCCTCGGAGGCGAGCCGGTACGCCTCGATCATCAGCGGCACGCTCGAGGCCTTCACAGAGATCTTCACGTCGTCGAATCCGACCTCCTCGAAGTAGGCGAGCTCCATGCGGGCGGACTCGACGAGGGCCTCGGGCGTCGCGCCGCCGAAGCGCTCGTAGAGCTCGGGGTGCAGCGAGCCCGAGTTGACCCCGATGCGGATCGGCACGCCGCGGTTCTTCGCCTCCTTGGCCACGAGCCTGATCTCCTCCGGCTTGCGGAGATTGCCGGGGTTGAGCCGCAACCCGTGGACGCCGGCGTCGAGGGCTGCCAGTGCCATCTCGACGTGGAAGTGGATGTCGGCGACGATCGGCACGGGCGAGCGCGGCACGATGCGGGCGAGGCCCTCGGCGGCCTCACGCTCGTTGCACGTGCAGCGCACGATGTCGGCCCCCGAGGCCGCCAGGGCGTAGATCTGGCGGAGCGTCCCCTCGACGTCGGCCGTCTTGGTCGTCGTCATCGACTGGACGCTCACCGGGGCGTCGCCGCCGACGGCGACGCTGCCCACCCGGATCTGGCGCGTCCGCCGCCTTGTGGCGACGCTGACGGTCGCTCTTGCCATGCTCTTCGCCACCTCCGGGCCCGGCCGGTCGCCCGGGGCCTCGGGACGAGCCTACGGCGCCGCCGAGCGCCGGGCGACCGCAGGCGGGCTCGCCAGCACTTCGCCGCTCAACCGCCCGGCAGGGAGGCCGGATGGACGATGTTGGCGTAGAGGGCGCCGATGCCGATCACGACCATGAACAGCAGGAAGACGTAGGCGACGGGCATCAGCTTGGTGACGTCGGCGTGGTAGCGACTCCCGGCACGGGACCGCAACCGCTCGTAGACGGCGATCGCGACGTGCCCGCCGTCGAGCGGGAGCATCGGGAAGAGGTTGACCATGCCGACGAAGATGTTGATCACGGTGAGGATGTAGAGGAGCTCGGCAACGTTCTCCCTGGCTGCCTGGGCCCCGATCTGGATCGCTCCGAGGATCGACAGCAGCTGGGGGGACGACGAGCCTCTTGAGCTCGTGTTCGAGCCGCCGGACACGGCCGGCGCCGAGCCCGCCTGCGACGACCCGGCCGTCGCGACCTGGTGGGCGAAGGTCGTGAGCCCGTGCAGCGAGAACACCTCGCCGATGCCCGTCGCCGTCTGCGCCGTGACGGTCCCGAGCATCCGCCCCGCCCTCCCGACGGCGACGAGCGGGTTGGCCACCTCGTTGCGTGCAACGAACTGGAGCTGCACGCCGATCACGCCGGTGGGCTTGCCGCTCGGGCGCTCGAGCGGGACGGGACGGCCGCCGACGAGCACCTCGACCCGCCGCTTGTCTGCGGGGCGCACCTGCAAGGTGATCTGCTTGCCGCTCCGGTCGACGAGCAGGGTCAGCTCCTTGCCCGGGTGAGACTCGACGAAGGAGACGAACTGCTCGCCGGCCGTGAAGTGGTGCCCGTCGATCGCGAGCAGCTCGTCGCCGGCGCGCAATCCGGCGCGCTGGGCGGGGCTGGGCCCGCTCACGAAGGACGTAAGGCCGGTGACCTCTGGAGTCGCGGCAACAGGAACGCCCGAGATCGCGAACATCCCCCACAGGAGGAGGAAGCCCATGGCGAAGTGCATCGCCGAGCCCGCGCTCGACACGAGGAGCCGC
>DAHVLW010000212.1:0-22623 GCA_027320205.1 Acidimicrobiaceae bacterium | reverse complement strand
GGGTCGCGGGACTCACCGGGTCAGGTCCTCGCCGATGCTGCGGCCCATCTCGGCCCGCAGTTCGTCCAGGTGGGCCTGGGTGAAGCCGAGGGCGCGGCCGCCGGCGCCGAGACGGGAGCGGCGTCGATGGTGGCAGACCGCTGCGATGCGCACGATCTCTCCGGCACCGATGCCGTGCTCGGCGAGCTCGGAAGCGGGTACGACGAGGCTGCCATCCGGGCCAACGGGCACTTCGATGATGTCGTGAGCCGGCTCAGCCATAGCAGCTCCTTTGACCACCGGGGTCGGGTTCATTGTAAGGGCGCACGTCTCCTCGAGCGGCGGATGGCTTCGGTCCGGGGGGAGGAGCGCGCCCACGGGCTGCGGCGCGAGGCCGCGGCTGTGGTGGCGCGGGAGATGGAAGCGGCCGGGTTCTCAGGCGTGGGCGTGGAGGAGCTTCGAGTGCGGGGGCGGATGCAGGGGGACGACGAGCGGGTGGGACCGGTCCGCATGGCGCAGCACGACGTGGCTTCCACGCTGACGGGCGACCTGCCAGCCCTGGCGAACCAGCACCCGGACGAGCTCGTCACCCGAGACGACCGGCAGGCGAACGCTCACGCCGGAATGGACAGCCTCCGCCGCAGGACTCCCGCCCCGATGGGCTTTCCCGCCTCGCGGAGGACCTCGACGTAGAGCGCGAGCGCTTCTTCGGCGTTGGCCGTCGCCTCGTCGAGGGTCTCCCCCTCGCTGTGCAGGCCGGGAAGGTCGGGCGCATAGACGTAGTAGCCGCCCTCGTCCTGCGGCTCGAAGACGAGCTCGACCTCGCGCATGTCCGGCATGGCACCATCGTACGACGAGGACAAGGGCCGGCTGGCGTCCCTGGTCGGGAGTCACACGCACCGCCTTGCGCGGAGGGCAGGGCGGACGAGCTTCACCGGTGGGTCGTGGTCGTCCAGCGAGGCTCCCATGTCCACCTCGAGCACCCCGGTCGGGGAGGCCGCGTGACCGTGCCGGTGCATCCCGGCGAGACGATCGGACCCGGGCTTCTCCACTCGATCCTTTCGCAGGCCGGGGTGGCAACCGAGGAGCTCCGATCCGCCTTGTGAGTGACAGGATGTGATGCCTGTGCGTACCTACACCATCGTCGTCGAGCCGGATGAGGACGGGGGGCTCGCCGTATTGGTCCCCGCCCTCCCGGGGTTCACGAGCGCCGGCTGTGGCACGGTCCATGGCCGTGCCGCCGAGGGCCCCACGGCTGGCGAACGCATCGCTGTCACCGACCTCGACGCCGACACCGTGGAGGCCGAGGTCGTCGCCGTGCGCCTAGACGGGGCGGACATCGGCATCCACTGGGACCGGATCCTCCACAAGGCGTAGCAGTCCGGAGGATCTCGCGACAGCCCTGCTCGGCCATGCGGAAGTTGCCGGCGCCCCCGAGCTGGAACTTTGAAGCCGCGAGACCGACGCGCCTGCGCCGCTCGACGAGCTGCTCAGGGCTGGGGGCCATTCTCGACCGCAGGGAGCGCCGCCGGCCGAGCACGGTGGCAGTGAATGCGCAGGTTCACATCGCGTGATCCCGCAGGCGAGCGGCCTCCGGTGCGCGAAGCAACCCTGAGCATTCGCGGACTGGGTGCGTTCCGCTCGCAGACCACAACTATAATGTTGTGTTATGCTCCCACCCTTGGACCCCAACACCGGGCATCTGCCTGAAGGAGTGCACAAGGCAGATTGGGCTGAGGTGGTCGATCGTTTCGGCTGGAACCCAAGGCGCCGTCAGCTCCTCGACGGGCTGGCCGAGGCCGTCGACCTGCTGGCCCGGTCCGGCTGTCGCCGTATCTGGTTGAACGGGAGCTTCGTGACCGCCAAGGAGGAGCCGGGCGACTCCGATGCGTGCTGGGACCCCGCGGGGGTCGAGATCGATGCCCTCGACCCGGTGCTGCTCGACTTCTCCGGCCATCGGGCCGCCCAGAGGGCTCGCTTTGGCGGAGAGCTCCTGCCCAACGTGGTCGAAGCGGCCAGTGGGCTGAGCTTCGTCGAGTTCTTCCAGAACGACCGGGACACCTCCCGCAAGGGGATTGTGGAGATCAGGACAGGGGAAGACGCATGATCACCAACGAGGTGCAGTACCGCGCCACCAAGGCGCATCTGGCCCGCTTCGAGCAGGCTCTAGCAAATCTTCAGGCCAGGGCTGGAAGGAGGCCCTCCAAGCTGGCGCAGACCGAGATCGACGCGGTCGCCTCCCAGGCAGACGACCTCAGGGCCGAGCTGGCCGAGTACGAGCGACTGCGCTCCGGAGCTGTGTCCAGCTTCGAGGCCGCATCTCTGTCCGAGCTTGCCACCGTCCTGGTCAAGGCCCGCATCGCCCGAGGTTGGTCCCAGGGGCGTCTCGCCGAAGCCCTTGGTGTCGCCGAGCAGCAGGTCCAGCGGTACGAGTCCACCGGCTATCGCTCTGCGAGCCTGGCTCGCCTATGCGATGTCGCTGCCGCGCTCGGCGTGACCGTCACAGAAGAGGCTCACCTGGTGGACCCCGACGCTGCTTGAGTCGATCGTCACCGAGGCCGACGAGCCCGCATCGCTCCGGGGATCGGCGCGAGGCCCCAACGAGTGCCACGTCGACGGGGGCGAGCGTCGGAGGTCGCGCGACCGCACGTCGTCCACGACGAGCTCCCCGCCGTGTGAGGCTGTCGGCGCTCGGGTGCGCGGCGGGAGGGGGGCCGCGGGAAGCAGTCCAGTGCGCCTACAGGGACGGCCCGGCGATTGACTGGCGCCGTCGCCGGGCGTGGGTCGGCGTCGGGGAGGGGGCGGGCTCGCCGAGCCGTGCGCGTGAGCGCGTCGGGGTCTTCGCGGCGCTCGACGCGCTCGGGATGGCGATCGGCCGCGGCGCCACCGCCCGGGCCGTCGCCAGGGCCGCCGGCCTCGTCCCGGGCGACCGGCTGGTCGGCGTCGGCTGCGGGCCCGGGGACCGCCGTCCGGCTCGCCGCGCGGCGCGGGAGACGGAAGCGGCCGGGTATGGAAGCCTGGAGGTCGAGGTCGAGGAGCGACAGGTCGGGGGCGGGAGGCGAGCCAGACGTCCGCTTCCTCGCAAGGCGGGACCAGCGCGAGCTCCTGACCCGGTGACAGCAGCTCGAAGCTACGCCGCCGTCACGACGCGGAGGTCATGCTCCGGGAACGAGATGTCCGAGTCGTCGAGCGTCTCTCCGGCTGGACCCAGCACTGGCGCCTCGGTGACCACTCGGCTCGAGGGCGTCTGCACGGGTCGCTGACGCCGGTGATCAGCGCCTCGAGCTCGTAGATCTGCGGGAGGACCTCGGCAATGAGACACCCCTGTTGACCCCTCCGACCGGATTTCGCGGAGCTCTGGTTCTCACGGTGGTTCTCACGGCGGCGGTCGTCCACAGGCCTTCGCGCCCAGCGGCACCTCAGCCGTCGCTCGCCTACGCGAGCCAGTCTTCTCCCCTGGACTTGCAGCTGTCTATCAGCCTAGACTGCTGCGATGCGCCGAGCGGACTTGCTCCGGATGATCCGCCGGGCGGCACGGGCGAAGGGCATCGAGTGGGTTCAGGTCGGTTCGAGGGGAGGCCACGAGAAGTGGCGGCTCGGCTCGCGCGTCCAGGTGGCGATCCCCCGCCACCGAGAGATCTAACGAGCTGACGGCGCGAGCAATCCTGGCGTCGGCGGAGGACGAGCTCGGGGAAGACTGGTGGAGATGATGGCGTACCGGGTCACAACGCAACGCGCGGACGGTTGGTGGGCGTTCTCCGTGCCGGAGATCCCCGGCGCCCACGGCCAGTCAAGGCGCCTCGACCAGGTTCCTGCCGAGGCGCGCGACGTCATCGCGCTCATGCTCGACCTCGACGAGACGGACGCCGTGGAGGTCACCGTCGACGTCGAGCTCGAGGCACCGCTCGGGCTTCTCGTCACACAGGCACGTGCTGCCCGGCAGCGCCTCGATGCCACCCAGCGCGAGGCGCAGGAGTCCCTGCGGCTCGCAGCCGCCGAGCTTCACGGCCGCGGGCTCAGCATGCGCGACATCGGCAGCGTGCTCAACCTGTCGTTCCAGCGGGTGCATCAGATCCTCGACGCCGGGCGTCGGGCCGCCTCCTGAGCTTCCAGACTCACCCCGAGCACCTGCGCGTCCCTGCCCGCCGACCTCGACCCTTTCGCAAGCGGAGAGGCCACCGAGCTCGGCGGCACGGCCGCCGACACGGCAATCGGAAAGATCATGCGAGACCCGGCGATCGCTGAGCCGTGGTCGACGAGCGGGGTCCGGGGCGAGCAGCCCGCCGGCTCGCGAGAAGCAGCGACGGTCGAATGGTTGCTCCACCTGGTCCTTCCCGCTGGTCGTCGCGATGGGAGGCTGGCGGCGGTCCCACTTGCTCGTCGCGACGCGGGGCTAGCGTGTTCTCGTGGCAGGTTCCGAGATCGTCTTCGTAGTCGACGAGGCGCCTGAAGGCGGTTATGTCGCCAAGGCGGTCGGTGAGTCGATCGTCACCGAGGCCGACGATCTCGCGTCGCTCCGGGAGAAGGTGCGCGACGCCGTCGTCTGCCACTTCGATGAGGACGAGCGTCCGAAGGTCGCGCGACTCCACCTCGTCCACGACGAGCTGCTCGCCGTGTGAGGCTGCCGCGCGATCTCACCGGACGTGAGCTGGCGACGCTTCTGCGCCGTCATCTCGACTACGAGGTGGTGCGCCAGACGGGGAGCCATCTGCGGCTGACGACCACGAAGGGCGGCATGCACCGGGTCACCATTCCGGCGGGAGGACCGCTCCGGGTTGGAACGCTGGCCGCCATCCTGTCGGACGTCGCCGACCATCTCGGAGCAAGCAGAGCTCAGCTGGAGGAGCGGCTGTTCGGGTGAGGGGTCGCGGGACTCACCGGGTCAGGTCCTCGCCGATGCTGCGGCCCATCGTGGCGCGCGTCGACGTCCAGGTTGGTCGTGATGGTCATTCTGGGGAGTTCCTTCCCCACCCTCTCGGCTCAACGAATCGGTCGTCCGATCTGCCTCACTGGAGGTTGACACAGAGGGCCGCGTGCATGCTCTACGCCGTCGAGGTCGGGGCCGGGCTTCGCTCGGGGGGTGACGCGTTGGCCGAGCACTGGGTAACCGGGGGGTGGGCCGAGCTGCGGCCGGCGCCGCGGCGTCGCGGCGTCGACTAGGACGCGGCGCCCGAGCGGAGGTCGTTCTGAGCCATCCTGATAGCTATACTCTGAGTATGGCCAAGGTGATGCTGTCACTTCCAGACGAGCTCCTCCGTGAGATCGACGAGGAGTCACGCCGGCGCTCGACCAGCCGGTCCGCCCTGCTCGCAGCGGCCGCACGGCGGGAGCTCGATCGCCGCGACCCCGCTGTCGTTGTCGAGGCGATCGCCAAGTCCGAGCGCCGCTTCCGTTCTGCCGGTGCCTTCGACGCTGCTGGGCTCGTTCGCCAAGACCGCGACCGCAGGCGGTGACGACGCTCCTCGTCGACACCTCGGTCCTGATCAAGTGGTTCCACTCCGAGGGTGAGGCTGGGCTCTCTGGGTCCCGGGCCGTCCGGGACGCGTCGGCACGAGGCGACCTCGACGTGCGTGTGATCGACCTCGCGTTCTACGAGATGGGCAACGTGCTGCTTCGCGCGTTGCGGTGGAGCGCTGCAGATGTCGCTGATCAGCTGGACGATCTCGCCACCATCTGCGGGCCGCCACTTGCCATGGAGCCTGCATGGCTTCGTCGCGCCGCGACGCTCGGTACCGAGCATGGGTTGACCTTCTACGACGCGTCGTGGGCGGCCGCCGGCGAGGCGCTCGAGGTGGCCCTTGTCACGGCGGACTCGAAGCTGCTCGCGGCTGGGCTCGGCGAGACACCAGGTGACGTCGCTCGTCGTCTGCGCTTGCCGGCCAACGCGCGCGGAACCTGAGAGTCAACGGCCGGGCTTGCGAATGCGGCGAGGACGCGGCGGGCCGACGAAGCCGAAGCCGGCCTCGGCGGCGAGGTGCTCGCCAGCCTCGCGTGAGAGATCGCGCAGCTGCTCGAGCACTGCGTCGAGTGCGCGGCGGCTGTCGACCCGTTCCCGGGGGGCGGGTGGACCGCGCCGCGCGCCCGGGTGACCGTGACGCCGGCCGGGAGCGTCATCGGACGCCCTCCATCGACGCGAGGGTGTGCCGATGACCAGCCGCGTGAACCAGCGCGTCGGCGACGCGTCGTGCGTTTGCCCGATCGAGCCCGCACGTCGTGTCCCGGAGGTCGACGGGGATGCCCGCGGCGAGGCTCGCGGCGATGCGCAAGACCTGTCCCTCGCTCGACGAACAGCCAAGGCGCCCGGCCTCGAGCACCCCGATCGCCGCTGGCCAATCGACAAAGGCCATCGGCACATCGTCCGGCGCGCTATCGAGAACCTCGACGGCCTCGGAGACAAGGTCGCGTCGCGACAGCCAGGCACGGTGCCCGATCAGCAGCTCGACGGCGGCCTCAGCGCTGAGCACTCCCTTCGCGTGCTCCCGCAGCGCCGCCGCGAGGTCCTCGAGGCGGGTAGTAAGTGATGGAGTCGTTCGGCCAGCTCGATCACTGCTGGCTGGAGAGGTTCCTCGGGCGCAGGATCGCGGATCGACGCGTGCTGCGTCTGGTCCGCAAGTGGTTGAAGGCAGGGGTCATCGAGGAAGGGAGCTGGTCAGAGACACCGGAGGGAGCACCGCAGGGGCGTCGGCCTCGCCGCTGCTCGCGAACGTGTACCTCCACTATGTCTTCGACCGGTGGGCCCGCAGCTGGAGACGGACGAAGGCACGCGGCGACGTCGTCGTGCGCTTCGCGGACGACTTCGCCTGCGGTTTCGAGCACCTCGGTGACGCAAAGCAGTTCCTCCACGACTTGCGCGAGCGGTTCGAGCGCTTCGGGTTGGCGCTGCACCCCGACAAGACCCGCCTGATCGAGTTCGGGCGCTACGCCGCGAAGAGCCGGCAGGTAGGCGTCACGGCGCAATTGGTCGGCGGTGACCTTGTCTGCGGTCCGTTCAGCGATCATCGCTCGCTCCTTTACGCGCACGCCAGTGCCATCGCGGCAAGCACCCCGACCAGCTCCGACGCGGGAGCTCGTTGTGCCGGCGCCCCTGGAGAAGGTGCCGCCGGCGTGCAGGCGCGCCAGGAGCGCATCCACGCCGGCATCCCTTTCGAGGTGAGCAGGGCCGCACCAAGACCGGCGCGGGAGACACCTTCTCCGACCGCCACCGCGCGCATCGCCTCGTAGTGGCTGGCGAGGTCCTCTCCGTCACGACCGTCGAGGGTCGCGTCCTGCTCATCGACTCTTGGGCCTCCGCGCCCGCTCGAGCGCCCTTCGGTTGGCATGAAAAAGGCCGTCAGTATTGTCGCACTGGTGCCGCTCGGGGGGGCGTGGAGTGCCGAACTGACCTGCGCGCCGCACCTCGGGCGGCCACCGCCGCGCTCGGCGTTTCTTCCACGGCGGCCCAACGACGTGGCGCTCCTCGTCATCGAGCGCCAACGGGGCGTGCCACAGCCCGTCGCCGGTACTTACAACGATCCGGCCGGGGCTGACGGGCATGGCATCGCCCGAGTGGCCGGTGATCCTTTCGTCACCGTCGCAGTACGAAATGATCGCTACACTTCCTTTCGTAAGGGAGTGAGCTGCGAAAGGATTCGCCATGCCACGGACGGTCGACCTGATCTGGCCGGGCGGCGGCTATGGAGGCCGAAAGGACCGCCTCCCGTTCCGTTACCAGGCCTTCGTCCCCGATGCCATCGCCGATTGGGACGAGAAGCTCTCGCCCCGCGCCGTGGAGGCGCTGGGCGATGCAACGGCCTCCCTGCACATCATCCAGGGCTCGGTCGCAGAGGACCTTGAGGTGCTCGCAGCGCCGCTCCTCCGGGCCGAGGCCCTCGGCTCTTCCTTCATCGAAGGCCTCCAGGCATCGAACAAGCGCCTCGCCCTCGCTGCGTACGAGCCCGCCGCCGCTCCTGCCGTTGCTCGTGCCGTCCTCGGCAACGTCCGGGCAATGGAGCACGCCGTCGAGCTCGGCTCGGCGCCAGGTGCGTTCACCCTCGACGCGTTCCTCGACATCCATCGCACGCTGCTCGAGGGAACAAGCGAAGAGCGCTTCGCCGGGCGGATCCGAGACGACCAGAGCTGGATCGGCGGCCGGGGTCTCTCGCCCCGCGATGCGACCTTCGTCCCGCCACCGTTCGAGCTCGTCCCCGACCTGCTGCACGACCTCATCGCGTTCGTGAACCGCGACGACGTCCCCGCCGTCGCTCAGGCGGCGCTCGCCCATGCGCAGCTCGAGACGATCCATCCCTTCGGCGACGGCAACGGGCGCGCCGGGCGCTGCCTCATCCACGTCGTCCTGCGACGTCGTCAGCTCACTCCCGTCCTCGTGCCCCCGATCAGCGTCGTGCTCGCCACGAACGCCACTTCCTACATCGCCGGGCTCGTCGACCATCGCGCGGGTCGCTTCGACAACTGGATCGGGTACTTCGCGGATCAGGTGACTGCCGCCTGCGATGCCACGGTTCGGCTGCACGCCCAGATCACTCGACTGCTGCACGACCTCATCGAGCGCGCCGGCTCGCCGCGCTCGGACTCGGTCGCTCGCAAGGTCATGCTCTCCCTGCCCTCGCAGCCGATCGTGAGCGCAGAGACCGTGGCGAGCCGCCATGGCGTGACGCCGACCGCAGCGCGAGCCGCTCTGAACCGATTGGATGCTGCGGGCGTTCTCGCTCAGACTCGCGTTGGCCGCCGGCGTGACCGGGAGTGGGCGAGTGACGAGCTCTTCGATCTGCTTGACGCCTTCGAGCACGACCTCGGTGAGCCCGCGGATGGCTCGGACGCCCGTGCCCGACCGACCCGGCAACGGCGACGTCCACCCTCGACGGCACGCCCCAGCTGTCGAGCGTGATGGTCGCAGCGTGACCCCGGCCGTCGAGTGGTGGTCCAATCGATGCCCCGAGTCGAGCAGCGCTCAGCTTGCCAGCGCCGCGACCCGCTTGAGGGCGTTGCCGACGAGCGTCCGAGCCTCGTCGGCGAGGGTCCGGATCTCCGGCTTCCCGACCAGCGTCGCCATCAGCCCGGGATCCATCGCCTCGACCAGCACCCCGCCTCTCACCTCGCGCACCACGACGTTGCACGGCAGCAGCACGCCGATCTGCGGCTCCGCCTCGAGGGCTCGGCTGGCAAGGCTCGGGTTGCAGGCGCCGATGATGACGTAGCGGTCGATCTGCTTGCCGACCTTCGCCTTCAAGGTGGCCTGGACGTCGATCTCGGTGAGCGTCCCGAACCCCTCCGCTGCGAACGACGCCTTCACGTGCCCCAGCGCCTCCTCGAACGGGATCGTCAGCTCGACGCTCTCTTCGAAGATCATCTCCGTACCTCCCTCGGTCGGACCGCCTCTTCCCAGGCAAGCACCCGTCTCCCGGGCAATCTAGGGCCG
This sequence comes from Acidimicrobiaceae bacterium, assembly GCA_027320205.1. GTDB lineage: Bacteria > Actinomycetota > Acidimicrobiia > Acidimicrobiales > Bog-793 > JAKAOD01. Next base: position 13,229 of record DAHVLW010000212.1, on the reverse strand, counting down.
AGCGGCAGGTGAGCGTGCCCTGTCCCCGGCGGCCGGCGCCGCCGCCGACGGCGAGCGCGCCGGGCCCCTCAGGACGAGCCGGCGAGCACGGAGAGACGCGCCGACAGCTCTGCCGCGCCGGCGACGACGAGGCGCGCCAGGCGCCCTTCCAGCTCGGCCGCGAGGCGCTCGCCTGGCCCGGCGACGCAGAGCGCGGCCAGCACCTCACCCGCAGCCCAGACCGGTGCCGAGACCGAGGCGAGCCCGAGCTCGCGCTCGCCGACGCTCGCCGCGTAGCCGGCCGATCGCACCGCGGCGAGCACAGCCTGGTCGGCGGCCGGGCCGGCGAGCCGTGCGCCCCGGCCGCCCGTTCCCCGGCAGTCGCCGCCGGACCAGGCGAGCAGGACCTTCGCCGCCGAGCCGGCCGTGAGCGGGAGCGCGGTACCGACCGGCACGGCGTCTTTGAGCCCGGTCGGCGGCTCGACCGACGCGATGCAGACCCGCACGTCGCCGGCGCGGCGGAAGAGCTGCGCGCTCGCCCCGGTCGCCGCCTGCAGGTCGCCGAGCACCCGCCCGGCCACGGCGAGCAGCACCTCGATGGCGCTCCCCGCGGCGAGCGCCCGCAGCGCCGGGCCGATCGTGAGCGCGCCGCCGCCGTCGCGGGCGACGAGCCCGTGGGCGGCGAGCGCACCGAGCAGGCGGTGCGCCGTCGGGCGGCTCACCTCGGCGCGCACCGCCGCATCTGCGACGCTCTCCGCGCCTTCCCGCACGGCCCACAGCAGGTCGACGCACTTGTCGAGCACGCCGACCCCGCTCGCCGTCTCGGCGGCGGGCGACCGGTCAGCCACGGGGTACGCCCGCCGGCACGCGGCCGGCCGCCTCGACCACGGCGCCGTCGGCGACGAGCTGGGCGTACTCGCCAGTCGAGAGCCCCAGCCAGGCGGCGACCACCGCGCTGTCGCGCCCGACGGCCCCTCCCGTCCGGGACGGTCGGCACGGGCGGCGCACGAGCCGCGGCACGGCCCGCGGGGTGGCGATCGGGCCGAGCTCCGGCGCGGAGGGGTCGGTGGCCTTGACGAACATCTCGCGGGCGAGGAACTGCTCGTCGGCGACGATGTCGGCGACGCTCTGGACCGGACCGTTCGGGATGTGGTGCTCGCTCAAGAGCGCGAGCAGCGATGCCCGGTCGAGCGTCGCCGCCCAGTCCCCGATCAGCTCGTCGAGCAGGTCCTGGTGCTCGACCCGCCCACCGTTGTCGGCGAAGCGCGGGTCGCCGGCGAGCTCGTCACGGCCCATCACCCCCATGAGCGCCTTGAAGAGGCTGTCGGAGTTCGCCCCGATCGTGACGTAGTGGCCGTCCAAGGTCCGGTAGACGTTCGAAGGGGCGGCCCTGGCGAGCCGGTTGCCGGCGCGGGCGCGCACGACGCCGGCGTGCACGTAGTCGGGGAGCGCGGACTCCATGACGGAGAACACGGCCTCGGTGAGGGCGACGTCGACGACCTCGCCGCGGCGCTCGGGATCCCGGTCACGTGCGAGCAGGCTGGCGAGCGCGCCGATGACCGCGTAGAGGGAGGCGAGCGTGTCGCCGATGCTGATCCCCACCCGGACGGGCGCCCGGTCCGGGTCGCCGCTGACGAAGCGCAAGCCCCCGAGGGACTCGGCGACGCTCCCGAAGCCGGGCTGGTCCGCCTTCGGACCGGTGAGCCCGAAGCCCGAGATCGCGACGTAGACGAGAGAGGGGAAGCGCTCGGCGACGAGGTCGGGAGAGAGCCCCCAGCGCACGCGCAGGTCGGGCCGGACGTTGTCGACCACGACGTCGACCACGCCGAGCAGGCGCTGCAGGAGGGCCTGGCCCTGGTCGAGCTGGAGGTTCACGCAGGCGAGGTGCTTCCCGCGATTCTGCGCGTAGGACCACCAGCTGGAGCCGGTCGGGGCCGAGGGTCCCCACGTCCGGAGCGGGTCTCCGCCGGGTGGCTCGATCTTCAGCACCTCGGCCCCGAGATCGGCGAGCAGCCGGGTCGCGAACGGCGCGGCGATGAGCGAGCCCACCTCGAGCACCCGGAAGCCCGCGAGAGGCCCGGCGCAGGGATCCGGCGCCGCCACGGCGCCGGCGGCGGTCGGCCCGGCGCCCGTCACGGTCGCAGCGCGATCGGCTCGGCGCGGGCGACCACTCCGGCGAGGAACGCCGCCGCCTCCCCGATCGCCGCCGGGTCGAGGCCTGTGCGCTCGGCGCCGAGGGCCTCGACGACCGTCTCGGTCGCGAGGTTGCCGACGGCGACCGGTGAGAAGGGGCAGCCCCCGATCCCGGTGAGGGAGCAGTCGAAGTGGACGACGCCGGCCTCGAGCGCGATCGCGACGCTGTCGCCGAGACCGCCGGGCCGGTCGTGCAGGTGGAGCGCCGGCGCCTCTCCGGTCACCGCGGCGGCCGCGGCGACGCGCTCGGCGACGTCCGCCGGCGCCGCGCGACCCACGGTGTCGGCGAGCGTGATCTCGTCCGCGCCGCCGGCGGCGAGGGCGCGCACGAGCGACTCCACCCGCTCGACGGGCACCTCGCCCTCGATCGGGCAGCCGAAGGCCATCGAGATCCCGGCGCGCACCCGTGCGCCCCCCTCCTTCGCCGTGGCGATCATCGCCTGCGCCGCCTCGACCGCCTCGGCGATCGAACGGCCCAGGTTGTCCCGGCTGTGGGCCTCCGAGGCGGAGATCGCGAGCGCGACGGCGCGGTACCCGGCGGCGAGCGCCCGTGCGAGCCCCTTCGCGTTGAGCACGAGGGCGGAGTAGCCGGGGTGCGCGACCGGCTCGACGAGTGCCGAGAGGGCGTCGGCGTCCGCGAGCTGCGGGACGCGATCGGGGCGGACGAACGAGGTGACCTCGATCTCGGTGAGGCCGGCGGCAGCGAAGCGCCGGACGCACTCGGCCTTGTCCGCCGTCGGGACGAACCCGTCGAGCTCCTGCAGACCGTCGCGGAGCGACACCTCGGTGAGGACGATCCGCCCCTGCATCGCTGCACCTCCCGTCCGGGTGCTCCGGGCCGTCTGGATTCTCCGAGACGCCTGGGCTCGCCCGGCTGTCCATATCTCGGACAACGAGTCCGGATAGCAGACATCCTAGCTGGACGCTGGGCAGGGCGCCGGGCTCCCCTGCCCGCGCTCCGCCGCGCCGCCGGCGGCCGGCCCCTGCGCCGCATCATGACGCGCTATTATGCGCATCGTGCGCACCACGGTGGACCTGGACGAGGATGTCCGAGTCGCCGTCGAGCGGCTCCGCGCGGAGCGCGGGCTCGGCCTGAGCGAAGCGGTCAACGCGCTCGTGCGGGCGGGCCTGAGGCCGGCGGCGCGCAAGCGCTACGTCCACAAGGGCGTGAAGCTCGGCCTGAAGATCGACGTCTCGAATGTCGGCGAGGTGCTCGACCTGCTCGACAGGCCCTGAGCCGTGCTGCTCGACGCGAACCTGTTGCTCTACGCCGTCGACAGCGAGTCGCCCGACCACGCCCGGGCCGCCGAGTGGCTGACCGAGGTGCTCAACGGCGATCGCCGGGTGGCCCTGCCGTGGCAGACGATCGGCGCGTTCGTCCTGATCAGCACCCATCCCCGTGTCTGCGAGCGACCGCTCACCGCCGCGCAGGCCTGGGGCTACGTGGCCGCCTGGCTGGACGCTCCGTCGACCTGGGTTCCACCCGCCGGCGAGCGCACCGCGGTGCTGCTCGGTGAGCTGCTCACGACGCACCACGTGACCGGCAACCTCGTGACGGACGCCCAGCTTGCCGCGCTCGCGATCGAGGTCGGCGCGGTGGTCCAGTCGGCCGACTCCGACTTCGCCCGTTTTCCCGAGGCGCGCTGGAACAACCCGCTCGCCTGAGACCGGCGAGGCGCAAAGCCTTCGTCCGGGGGCACGGCTCACCCTGACCTCGTCCCGTCGGGCCGCGCCCCGGGGGGCCTCGCCGGGCGGCGTCGAGCCCGGGGACCTGACGCCGCCGTGCCTCGTCCTTCGCCGGGCCGCCCTTCAGGGCCAGCGGACCGCCGATGCGAGCTCGCTCGCCCCGACGCCGAGGAGCTCGCTGCCCGGTGTCTCCTCATAGCCCGCGCTCCCATCCTCGCCGGCCAGGCGGAACAGCCGGATGCTCCGTCCCTCCGGGTCGGCGACGAGCAGCTCCTCGACGCCGTGGGTGGCGTAGAAGGGGAGCTTCTCCCAGGTCTCGTCGCCGGGGGACAGGATCTCGACGACGAGCGCCGCCGTCGGGAACCAGACCTGCTGCCCGTCGAACCGGCGGTGACAGCCCCGGTCCGGCACGCGGAAGTCGTCGACCTCGCCGAGGTTGAACTGGCCGCTGCCGGCGAGCTCGGCCCGGTCGGCGTAGGGGCGAAGCACGTAGGCCAGCTGGTCGTCGACGAAGCCATGCTGGCCTTTCGGCGCTGGAACCATGTGGTAGACGCCCTCCCAGACCTCGTCGAAGTGGTCCAGGCCGAGCCGCCTGCGCCGCTCGACGAGCTGCTCCACCTCGACGGGCGGAGGATCGAGGATGACCGTCTTCACCGCGGCCGATGCTACCGGCGAGGTGTCACGGTCAGTGCCCGCTGTCCCCGGCGGTCCTGGTCGCTAAGGTGCTGCTTGGTTCCCGGGGGCAGGCGCAAGCTGTAGTGGTCGGCCAACCTCGCCGTGGGGCCGCATGGTGCCACGCTGTGGTAGGGCGCCTACCACAGGCGCGCCGCGACGGCGCCGAGCACCTGCTCGACGACCTCGCAGGCCTGCCGCACCTCGGCAGTCGGCACCTTGTGGCGGTGTGCGACCGCCTCCAGGCCCGGGCGCCTGGCGGAGTGGCGCCGGACCAGCACGGCGACGGCGGCAGCGAGCGCCCCGTCGCCGACCTCGCGGAGCCGGCGCTGGCCCTGGATCCGCCAGTAGAGGGCGAGGCAGCGGACGGCGAACGGCACTCCCTCCTCGTCGGCCTCGTGCCGCCACAGGCGCGCCTCGACCGGCCCGAGGCCGGGCGGCGTCGGGGCTTCGCTGGACGCGCCGGCGAGGATGCGCCGCGGCGGGAGCCCCGCTCCGGCAGCGACCCGTCCCGGGAGCAGCTCGACGAGCAAGGGTCGCTTGCCGGCGACGCGCCACCGCAGGCTGAACTGGACGACTCCCTCGCTCGTGCGCACCAAGCCGGACGTCGCGAGCACCTCGCCCGCCTGCCCTTCGGGCGGCGAGCTTTGCACGCCCCGCGGCCACGCGTCGGCCGGCAGCCCGACCGCGACCAGGGGCCCCTCGGGCCCGTAGCATCGGTAGAGGGCCTCGAGGGGAGAGCGGGGGGCGACCAGGCGGCACCGCTCGCCACGGGCGACCGCCTGCCAGAGCTCCGTCGCGACACCCCGCCACATCTTCTCGACGAGCCGATCCTGGACGGCCGAGGAGACCGGCCGCGACGCCGGTTCGGCGCGCGCCGCGTCGACCGGCGGGCAGCGCGGCGCTTCGAGCTGCTCGTCGCCGGCTTCTGCCGGGCGCGGTTCCCCCGCCGACTCGGCGGCGCGATCGCCGTCGTCGCCTGCCGCTCCGCCGGCGCCGGGAACGGCTGTCTCACCGCCGGCGGCGGCGGCGGTCTCCCGACCAGCGCCCGCGGGACGGGCAGCGGTGCCGTCGCCGGTCGGCCGCGGCAGGCAGGCCCGGCATCCGAGGCGGTCCCGGCCAGCGACGAGCGGGGCGAGCTCACCGCAGTGGGGACAGGTCGGCGGCAGGTAGCAGGCGAAGGGGAGCAGCCAGTCGAGCCGGAGGTCGAAACGTCGCGGCCCGCGCCGCACGCTCACCGGCACGGCGAGGCCCGGGATCTCGACGACGTGGAGCAGGAACGGGCGGATCTCGACGCTGCCGGCGTACTTCTCCTCCGTCTCGCCGAGCCGCCGGGACCATTCGGCCCGGGTCGCCTCCTCCTGCGCGTCGAGGAGCCGTGCCCGCTCCGGCGCGGCGCCGGCGCGCCGGGTGGCGATCGAGGCGAGCGCCGCCTCGTAGTAGGCGTCGACCCGCCCACGCTCGCGTGCCAAGGTGGCACGCGCCTCGCGCACGAGCACCGCCTGCCGCCCGGCGGCGCGCCCGGCGAGCAGCGCGTGGGCCGCCTCGAGCGCGCGGTCGAGCTCCGCCTCGGCGTGGGCGTGACCGCCGCCCCGGCCCGGCCTGCCGGCAAGAGCAGCGAGCTGCTCGGCGATGCGATCGGCGAGGGTGGTGCCCCTGCGACCGTCGACCCAGACCTCGACGGCCTCCTCGTAGCGCTCCTCCACCGAGATCCGGTGCTCGATGAGCGCCGCCACGCGGACGGCGGGGAGGTAGCAGGAGGCCGGCTGGTCCTCGAGGTCGATCCGGCCGTGCTCGACGATCACCTCCTCCCGGGCCGCCTCCTGGAGGCGCGCCCGGGCGGGGGCAGGCGACAGCGGCCACTCGAGGTGGCGCCAGCCGGCGTCCCCGCGCGACAGCACGACGTCGGCGGCCTCGTCGACGACCGTCTGGCCGGGCGCGACGAGAAGGCCGCCCTCTTCGGCCGCCACCTCCGGGTCGCTCGTCACGAACAGCTCCTCGGGCAGGCGGAGACGGTCCCGGAGCTCGTCGGCGACGAGCAGCAGGACGCTGTCGCCGCGGTCCTCGGCGGCGCCGCCTTCGGCCTCGACGAGCTCGGAGAGGAACGCGAGGGCGAGGTCAGTCGCCACCCGGCACGTCTCCTTCGGCGCCGACGAGCACGTCGTTCCGCTCGCGGCTTCCGAGGTAGTCGCGCCGCGCCTCGGCGAGGCGGTCGCCGAGCACCTCGAGGCGGGCAGCGAACTCGTCGTCGTCGGCGCTTTCCACGTGGGCGTCGAAGACGGACCGCTCGAAGTCGTACTCGTCGTCGATCCGGCCGAGGATCATGTCGAGCTCCCCGACGACGAGCTCGAAGAGGTTGATCTTCGCCTCGAGGACGGTGAGGATCTGCTCCTCGATCGTCGCCCTGCCGGCAAGGTTGACGACGAGCACGTCGTGGTCCTGCCCGATCCGGTGCAGCCGCCCGAGCCGCTGCTCGATCTCCATCGGGTTCCAGGGCAGGTCGAAGTTGACCATCTGGTGGCAGAACTGGAGGTTGCGGCCCTCGCCGGCCGCTTCCGTGCTGAGCAGCACGCCGGTCTCGTCGCGGAAGGCCCCGATTGCCGCCTCCTTGTCCTTGCGGGACAGGCCCCCGTGGTACAGGGCGAACGGCACGCCCCCATCTGCGAGGACCGCCGCGAGGGCGTCCTGGGTCCGGCGGAAGGCGGTGAAGACGATCGCCTTCTCGCCGCCTGGGACCGCGGCACCGATCCGGCCGAGCACGTCGAGGAGCGCGCCGGCCTTGGCGAACCGGCGCGTCGCCGCGGCCCGCGCGGCGACGTCGTCCCAGCCCAGCGTCGCCGCCACCCCGGCGAGGGCGGCAGGGCTGGAACCGGCCAGCCGCAGCGCCGCACGCAGCGCCATCGCCTGCGCCGGCCGGGCGCCCGCCCCCTCCCGGCGTGCACGCCCGGCGACCGACGCGTAGAGGTCGGCCTCCTCCTCGGTGGGCCTGACGACGAGCGTCTCGGCCAGCCGCCGGGGGAGCATCAGCGCGACATGGCTGCGGCGGTGGCGCACCATCACCTCGGCCATCCGGGCGCGCAGCGCCGCCAGCTCCTTCGGCGCCGCGGCGGCATCTGCGCCGTGGCGGGCGCGGAACTCCTTGGCGGTCCCGAGAACCCCGGGGGCGACGAGGCTGGCGAGGTTGAACAGGTCGGAGAGCCTGTTCTCCACAGGGGTGGCGGTGAGCAGGAGGAGGTGGCGGGTCCGGAGGTCGCGGACGAGCCGGGCCGAGGCCGTCGACGGGTTCCGCACTCGGTGGGCCTCGTCGACGATCACGAGGTCCCAGTCCTGATCGACGAGTCGATCGCGCAGCGGCGACCGCCGGGCCGAGGGCAGCGAGGCGATGGCGACCGGCTGCTCGGCCCCGTCACCCTGGACCCCCTCGCCCCGGGCGCCGCCGGTCCTGGCGCCGTCGGCGTCCCCGCCGAGCAGCTGGCAGGGAAGCGCGAACTTCCGTTCGAGCTCCTCCCGCCACTGGGCGACGAGACCGGCCGGGCACACGACGAGGACGTGGCGCGCGAGGCCGCGCAGGCGGAGCTCGCTGAGGACGAGGCCGGCCTCGATCGTCTTGCCGAGGCCCACCTCGTCGGCCATGATCGCCCGTCCCCGCATGCGGCGGAGCACCACCTCGGCAGCCTGGAGCTGGTAGCCGAAGGGCTCGAAGCGGAGGTGACCGAGAGAGACGAAGGTGTCGAAGCCTGGCCTGGCCCGGACCTGCACCGCCGCCCGCACGAGGCGCGTCGCCGACTCCCTCGCCGGCTCGTGGGAGTGGATGCGCGCGAGCAGGTGGGCGAAGGACGAGAGCGAGCCGAGGGACCCGCCCGGCGGCTCGGGGGAATCGGCAAGCGCGGCCATCGCAGCGCCACGTTCGACGCGGACGGCTGTGGAGCGCAAGGGGCACAGGCTGTGGATCGCGCTGTGAAGGAGATCCGCTTCCACCAAGGGCCGACGGTCGGGCAGGCGTCCGATCCGTCAGTCCGTCGGCGTCCGGTCGTCCGTCAGCCGCCGCTCCCCGTCAGGGCCAGCGGACCGCCGACTCGAGCTCGCTCGCCTCGACGCCGAGGAGCTCGCTCCGCCCCGTCTCCTCGTAGCCGGCACGGCCGCCGGCGTCGCGGGCGAGGCGGAAGAACCGGAGGCGACGTCCGGCCGGGTCGACAACGAACAGCTCCTCGACGCCGTGGGCGGCGTAGAAGGGGAGCTTCTCCCAGGTCTCGTCACCCGGGGAGAGGATCTCGACGACGAGCACCGCCGTGGTGAGCCAGACCGCCTGCGCGTCGAGCTCGCGGTGGTAGCCGCGGTTGGGCACCCGGAAGTCGTCGACCTCGCCGAGGTTGAACTGGCCGCAGCCGGCGAGCCCGGCCCGATCGGCGTAGGGGCCGATGGCACGTGCGAGCTGGTCGTCGACGAAGCCGTGGTCGAACCTCGGTGCCGGCACCATGTGGTAGACGCCCTCCCAGACCTCGTCGAAGTGGTCCAGGCCGAGCCGCCTGCGCCGCTCGACGAGCTGCTCCACCTCGACGGGCGGAGGATCGAGGATGACCGTCTTCACCGCGGCCGATGCTACCGGCGCGCGGCCCGGGCTCGGTGATCGTCTCGAAGCGCTGCCGCCCCGGAGGGCGACCACTCTCCAGCAGCTACTTGCTACAGTGTAGCGTGTGTAGCGAGGAGGTTCTCGTGGTCAAGGGTCAGCCATTCAACGTGCGTCTGCAAGAGGACACCGAGCAGCTCGTCGAGGCCGAGGCCCGACGGACTCGACGGTCCAAGAGCGCGGTCGTCGAGGCGTTCACGGAGGAGACCGCCCGGACTCGGCGCTTTCCGGGCATCGCCTTCCGTGGCGACGACGCGCGCCGTCGCGCCTGGGTCATCGGCTCAGGTCTCGACGTCTGGGAGATCATCCACATGCTGGAGGACTTCGGTTCGCCGGAGACCCTGGGAGCCGAGACACTCCTGTCGCCTGCACAGGCGCGGCTCGCCGTGGCCTACCGAGACGCGTATCCGGACGAGATCGCCGAGGCGGTCGCCGAGAACCGGCGGCCGATCGCCGACGTCGGCGTGTTGTTTCCCTTCATCACGGTGAGGGGCGCCTGACGGGTGCGGCTGGTCCTCGACGCCAACCTGTCTCCCAGGCGGATCGGCTCAGCCCTGGAGACCGGCGGCCATGACGTCTTGCGCCTCGCGTCCGATCCCGCCTTGGGCGCGCTCGACGATCCGGAGGTGCTGGAACTGGCGGCCCAGGAGGATCGGATCCTCGTCACGCGCAACTCTCGGGACTTTGCCCCCCTTCTGCGGGAGTGGAGCGAGGAGGGCCGCCACCACTCGGGGTGCATCTTGATCTGGACACTCGGTCACCATCAGTTCGGCGCGATCGTCAGAGGCGTCACCGAGCTGCTGGGCACGTGTCCGGACCCGGAGCAATGGCGGGATCTGGCGGTCGCCCTTTGAGCGGCGGGCGCGAGAGGCGTCGCTCCGCTCACGGGACGAGCTCGGCCATGGCCACCTCGAGCGCCGAGTCCTCGGCTGCCGACGCCTCCCGCCAGTTGGAGCAGTCCCGGCCGCTCGTCGCCCTCCTCCTCGACGGCCTGCGCTACGGCGCCACCAGGCCGCCGCAGCGGCTTCGCGGCCGCCTCGCGCGCCTCGAGCTCACGGAGCAGCTCGAGGACGAGCGCCGCGCCGAGCGCGATCCTTGACCGGTGCGCCCGGCGGCGGGGTCACCCGGGAACGACGCAGCGGACGACGGCACGGGCCTTCCGCCCCGGGCAGAGCTGCGCGTGAGCCGGACGGTGCGGATCCCGCTCGAGGAGCTCGTGTGGCGCTTCAGCGGGAGCGGGGGCCCGGGCGGCCAGCACGCCAACACGGCGAACACCCGCGTCGAGCTCCTCTTCGACGTCGCGACGTCTCCCTCGCTCGGCCCCCGACAGCGGGCGCGGCTGCTCGAGCGCCTCGGGCCGGCCGTGCGGGTCGTCGCCTCGGACTCCCGCTCCCAGCTGCGCAACCGGGAGCTCGCCCTGGAACGCCTCGCCGGGCGTCTGGCCGCGGCGCTGCGCGTCGAGCGGCCAAGGCTGGCGACGAGCCCGACGCGTGCCTCGCGCGAGCGGCGGCTCGAGGACAAGCGCCGGCGCTCGGAGCGAAAGCGCGACCGTCGCCCGCCCGAGCCCGAACGGTGAGCGCGACGCACGCCCGTCACCTCAGGCGTCGAGCATCTCGACCTCGACGCCGAGGCGTCGATAGGTCGTCTCGGCTCGACGGTCTCGACTGGCGAGGATCGAGCCGCTGTCGCGAGCGGCCAGGGCGATCCACGCGTCGTACGCCGCGCCACCGGCGATGCCGGCCGCCGCGAGCTCAGCCGCCGCACGCGCCAGCGTCGGCTCGCTCGGCCATGCCGGAGCCGAGAACGTCGCCGACATGACCCTCGCCGCATCGGCGGGGGCGACGCGGGCCGATCCGGGCAGCCTGGTGAGCACGGCGTAGGTCTCGATCCAGGCGTGGCCGCAGACGGAGAGCCGACGTCCGTCCCGCCAGGAGATCAGCGCTCGATGCGACGGATGATTGCGCAGCAGCAGCGGGACCGCGACGCTCGTGTCGACGGCGATCGGGCTACCGGCGCCCGGCATCGATCAGGCCGAAGATGTCGCCGTCGCCGACCTGCCGATCGCTGTCGAGCACGAGCGCCCCACCCTCTTCCACGACGGACGCCGTGCGGCCGCGCGGGACCAGCGTGAGACCCGCGCCGTAGGTCGATACGTCGAGCGTCGTGCCTGGCGACAGGCCGAGCGCGTCTCGAAGGGCCTTGGGGACGACGATCCTTCCTGCCTTGTCGATGGTGGCCTCCACTGGCATCACGATACCATCTGAATGCCATTCAGCCGCACCCCGCGGACCGCACCGCACGCCCGCTCTCGGCCGGACCGTTCCGGCGCGTCACCAGGACAGGTCCGGGCGCGACCTCGACGTCGACGTGAGGTTGAGGTTCGCCGGCCCGCGGGCGGAGCTCAGTCGAAGATCGGCTTGCGGTCCCGGGTGCGCTTGATCTCGAACAGCCCGTCGGTGCCGGTCAGTACGACGAAGGCGTCCCACAGCCGCCCTGCCGCCTCGCCCTTCGGCGCCGGGCTCATGACCGGGCCGAAGAAGGCGTTGCCCCCGACCCGGACCGCCGTCGTGCCGGCCATCCGTCTCGCCCGGTGGCTCCGGCCGCCCGCCATGGCTCGCGGCACCGGGCGCCCCCGGTCACCATCCGAGGACGGCACGCCACTGCTCGAGCACGCCCGGGTCGCCGGACGCTGCGGCGGGGCTGGGGACCCATCGGCCCCAGCAGTAGAAGAACAGCTTGCCGACAGGCGCCGTGACGCGGGCGACGCGGCCAGCGCCTGACGCCTCCTCGCGGATCGCTCCCGGCGTGCCCCGGTGCCACGCGACACCGCCTTGGCCGTCTGCCTCCGGCTCGAGTCGCCACGCTGCGTGGCCGTCGTCGCAGGCGAGGAAGAGCGAGCCTTCTGGCGGCCAGCGGTCCTTCTGCGCCGAGAACGGCAGGAAGAGCTGGCACACCTCGTCGATGCCGTCGGCGGCGACCTCGGCGTCGAGCGCCGTCACCTCGCCGCGCGCCTGCTTCGCGTCACAGCCGTGGACGGCGAGCTCGTGGGCGAGCCGATGTCGCCCGAAGCTGGGTGTCGCCCCCCGGTCGCGCCAACGCCCGGCCGGGGCACGGCCCGGGTCGCGCCACGCTCCGCCGCCCTCGCGACCTCCTCGGCACCGCCGGCGATGGTCTCGGCATGGCGCGCCCGGAGGATCGTCATGTCGTTCCCGAGCTTGCCGCGACGACGGACCCCTACGCAGACGCGGCTTCAAGCTCGCGGTCCCCTGTGTACGGATACGACGCCGCATTCGCGTCGGCGCGATGGAAGGAAACGTGCACAGCAGGCGCGGTGTCGCCGGGGGCGATCTGTGCCATGCGGATGGCGACGGCTCGGCCGACAGCTGCTCGAATCCAGGTGCTTACGGTCACACCGTCGTGCTCTGCCACGATCCGCACCTGAGCCAGCACTTCCGGCTGGAAACGAATTGGTACATGGGAGGTCAGATTTGGTCGCGTGCGCTTCACGGCGGGACCCGCCCCCGGGACCTGATGCTCGGCGACGCTGTAGCGCTCGACTGCCTCAGCGTCGGACTGACGCCTCGACCTTGGAGTCATCGCGATCACCTCGATTCGTAATATCGGCGCAATAGATCTTCATTCTTCACCCGGTCGAGACCGATGGGTCGAGCCTTTGAGAGGCTGCCGCTGCGTGCGGGAGCGAGAGCTGCGAACAGTACGTCGCCGGCCACCTCGGCGACCATCAACCAGTCTGCCAACCAGTCTGCGTCACCGTCGGGCGACGCCGGAAGGAACACCGGGTCGCTTGCCCAGACGTCCCAAAGATCGTCCTCGCTGAAGGTTTCGTGCTTGAAGAGGTGGGGCCTGTTCACCGGGTCGAGCTCGAACGGGTCCTCATCGTCGAGGAGGTTGACGTCGAACCTTTCACGTTTGCCCGCCCCGATGTGGTACAGTGTACCACATGCGCCTGATCACGGCGATGCTCGCCGATGATGCCTTCGTGGCAAACAACGGGAAGCTGTACATCCACGGCGGCGCGTGGTCGCGGCTTCACACGCCGGTATTCCCCACG
>DAHVLW010000207.1:0-1582 GCA_027320205.1 Acidimicrobiaceae bacterium | reverse complement strand
GGGGAGCTGAAAGCGCCCGTCCTCCAGCGCGCGCTCGACCCATTTGGTCGTGTGCGTGGCCTCGATGAACTCGTCGGTCTGCAGGACCCACTTGTGGAATGGCACGGTGGTGGCGATGCCGTCGAGCTCGAGCTCGTCGAGCGCGCGGAGCATCCGCCGCCGCGCCAGCTCGCGGGTCTCGGCCCAGACGATCAGCTTCGCGAACAGCGAGTCGTAGGCGCCGGCGACGGCGCGCCCCTCGGTGAGCCCGGAATCCAGCCGGACGAACGGCCCGCCGGGACGGCGGTGGCGGGTGACGAGGCCGGGGGAGGGCAGGAAGTCGCGATAGGGGTCCTCGGCGTTCAGGCGGCACTCGATGGCGTGGCCGCGGAGCTCTGGCTCGACGTGGACCTCCTCGCCGAGCGCCACCATGATCTGCAGCCGCACGAGGTCGAGGCCGGTCACCATCTCGGTCACCGGGTGCTCGACCTGCAGCCGGGCGTTGACCTCCATGAAGTAGAAGGCGTCGCGGTCGGCCTCGACCAGGAACTCGACGGTGCCGGCGTTCACGTAGCCGGCGCGGCGGGCGATGCCGATCGCGGCCTCGCGGATCCGCGCCCGCAGGCCGGGGCCGACGACCGGCGAGGGGCTCTCCTCGACGAGCTTCTGGTGACGCCGCTGCAGCGAGCAGTCGCGCTCGCCGAGGAACGAGACGTTGCCGTGCGTGTCGGCGAGGATCTGCGCCTCGACGTGGTGCGCCCGCTCGATGTAGCGCTCGAGGTAGACCTCGGGGCGCCCGAAGTAGGCCTTGGCCTCCCGGGCCGAGCGCTCGAGCGCCTCGGCGAGGTCCTCCCTGCGCTCGACGAGGTGCATGCCCTTGCCGCCGCCGCCGAACGCGGCTTTCACGAGCAGCGGGAACCCGACCTCGTCGGCGACGGCCATGGCCTCCTCGGTGGAGACCGGGCCCTCGGTGCCGGGGACGATCGGGGCGCCGACCTCCTTCGCCGCGCGGCGGGCCTCGGCCTTGTCGCCGAGCATCGCCATCGCCGAGGGCGGAGGGCCGATGAACGTGAGCCCGGCGTCGCCGACGGCCTGGGCGAAGTCGGCGTTCTCCGAGAGGAACCCGTAGCCGGGGTGGACCATCGTGGCGCCCGACTTGCGGGCGGCCTCGAGGAGCCGGGGGACGTTCAGGTAGGACTCGGAGGGCTGGGCCGGGCCGAGGTGGTAGGCCTCGTCGGCCTCCTCGACGTGCAGCGCGTCGCGGTCGACGTCCGAGTAGACGGCGACCGTCGGGATCCCGAGCTCGCGGCAGGTCCGCATGACGCGCACGGCGATCTCGCCGCGGTTCGCCACCAGGATCTTGGGCGTGGGCCCTGGGATAATCACGTCCGCGCTCCTCGACGGGGGTCTTGTTGCAGAGCGAGCATATCGTCACCGCGGCGGTGCGAGCGGCCGGGATCCGGGTCCCTCCGAGGTTCCTCCCATCGACCGGCTCGACCAACGCCGACCTGCTGCGCGCGGCCGCCGAGGGCGCGCCGGCGTGGACCGTCGAGGTGGCCGGGCACCAGGAGGCCGGCCGGGGGCGGCTGGGCCGGCCCTGGGT
>DAHVLW010000181.1:0-7660 GCA_027320205.1 Acidimicrobiaceae bacterium | reverse complement strand
CCGGCTCGGCAAGGCGGTGCTCGAGGTGCTCGTCGACCCCCTCCTCGGCGGGATCAACGCCGGCGACTCCTACCGGCTCTCCTTCGCCGCCGCCGCGCCGCTCCTCGCGGCCTCGGTCGCCGGCGAGCGCAGCCTGATCCTCTCGCTCAGGCGGCGCCCGCGGGCCGTGCCCGCGCACGTCATGTCGGGCAGTCCGGCGTTCCTCGGTCTCGCCGGAGGCATCGAGACGCTGGCGGCGCGCCTCGGGGAGGAGTGCCGAGGTCTCGGGGTCGACACCCGGACCGCGACCGCCGCCGAGTGGCTGGAGCTCCGGCGCGACGGCGCCGAGCCCCGCTGGGCGCTCGGTGCGGGCGGAGCGCGCCTCGAGGCGGACGCGGTCGTGCTCGCCGTCCCCGCGACCGGCGCGGCCGCGTTGCTCGGCGAGGTCGACGCCGCCCTCGCCGCCGAGTGCGCCGCGATCCCCTACGCCGACGTCGTCACGGTCACGTTCGCCTGGCCCAAGCGCGCGGTCCCGCCGGCGGTCACGTCGCTCCCGATGAGCGGGGTGCTCGTCCCGCGTTCGCCGCGCAACGTCGTCACCGCCGCGTCCTTCACCTCCGCGAAGTGGCCGCGCTCGGCGAACGCCGACGAGTTCGTGGTCCGGGTCTCCGCCGGGCGCGACGGCGACGGCCGGGCGATGGCGCTGGGCGATCAGGAGCTCGTCGGGCGGGTCCGCGCCGAGCTCGCCGCGATGCTCGGCATCGAGGCCGCGCCGCTGGAGGTGCTCGTCGCCCGGTACCCGGCGGCGCTCCCCCAGTACCTGAGCGGGCATCTTGCACGCGTCGACCGGATCGAGCGCATCGCGGCGCGCCTCCCCGGCCTCGCGCTCGCCGGCGCGGCCTACGCCGGCATCGGCATTCCGGCCTGCATCTCGAGCGGCGAGCGCGCCGCCGCGAGCGTCGAGGCCGCGCTCGCCCCATGAGACCCGACGCGCCCGTTCCCGGGCGCGCCACGCCGGGCCGGGGGCGCCACGCGCGTCGACGGGCCGCGCCGTCGCCGTGGCCCGGGCGCCTCCGCGAGCTCGTCGCCTTCGCTTTCCCGCCGCTGCTCGGAGGCCTCGCCGTCGCCGCGTCGCTCCCCCCGTTCGGGCTCTGGCCGCTCGGCCCGGCCGGCATCGCCCTCCTCGCCTGGTCGAGCGCGGGGCGCTCCTGGCGCGGGCGCCTCGCTGTCGGCGTGCTCTTCGGCCTCGGCCAGCTGGGCGTGGGGGACGCCTGGGCGCTGCGGTTCACCGGTGCCGGCTACGCCGCCCTCGTCGCGATCGAGGCGGCCTTCTTCGGGCTCGCCGCCGTGGCTTCCCCTCCGGGGCGGGGGCGGCTCCCGGCGCTCGCCGGGCTGCTCACGCTCGCCGAGTGGGCGCGTGACTCCTGGCCCTTCGGCGGCGCGCCGCTCGGGGGGATCGCGCTCGGCCAGGCGTCGGGGCCGCTCCTGCCCGTCGCTCGCCTCGGTGGTCCGCTGCTCGTCGCCGCCGCAGCCTTCCTCGCCGGCACGGCGCTCGCCGCCCTGCTCGGGGGGGCAGGGACAGGGCGGTGGCGCGGGCAGCCAGGGACCTCGAAGGTCGTGGTGCACGCCGCGCTCGGTGGGCTCGCCGCGCTCGGCGGGATCGTGGCCCTCGGGCTCGCCGGAGCGGTCGCCCCGGACGGCGGACCGGCGCTCCGGCTCGTGCCCGCCGCCGCCGTCCAGGGGGGCGGGCCGCGAGGGCTCAGGGCTCTCGACGTCCCGGCGGCCGGCGTCCTTGCCGCCCAGCTGAGGGCGACACGCGACCTTCGGCCCGGCGCTCGTCTCGTCGTCTGGCCCGAGGACGTCGTGGCGCTCGACCGCCCGCTCGCCGGCTCGCCCGCGGAGCGCCTGCTCGGCCGCATCGCGTCGGGGCTCGGCGCGACCCTCGTCGCCGGCGTGACCGAGCCGGCCGGTCCGGGCCGCTTCCGCAACGAGGCTGCGGTCTTCGACCCCTCGGGGCGGCTGATCGGCACCTACGAGAAGGTGCACCCGGTGCCCTTCGGCGAGTACGTGCCGCTCCGGAGCCTGCTCAGCCACGTCGTCAGCTTCGCCGCGGTGCCGCGCGACGCCGTCTTCGGCCACGGGACCGGGATGGTCGCCACGCCGGTCGGGCGGCTCGGCATCCTCATCTCCTACGAGACGTTCTTCCCCTCGAGGGGGCGCGCCCCGACGCGCGCCGGGGCGCGCCTGCTGCTCGTCCCGACGAACACCGCCTCGTACACCACGGACCAGGTGCCCGCGCAGGAGCTCGCCGCATCCCGCCTCCAGGCCGTCTCCGAGGGACGCGACCTCGTCCAAGCGGCGACCGACGGCTACAGCGCCGTGATCGGGCCCTCAGGCCGCGTGCTCGAGCGCTCGCGTCTCGGCGGCGCCGAGGATCTGCGCGCCACCGTCGCGCTACGCGCCGGCGCGACGGTCTACGAGCGCCTCGGTGACCTTCCCGTGCTCGTCGCGGCGGCCGTGGCGAGCGTGTCGGGGTGGCTCGGCGCGCTGGCGGCCCGCCGCCGGCGTCGTCGCAGGGACACGCCGACTGCCGGGTCGGTCCGGACGACCGCCGGGGCCCCCATCGGGGTCGCGGCGGGACGGCCCGCCTCGGTGGCCCCGTCAGGGGCACCGGAGCTCGGGTCCGAGCCGGCAGGCCGCTCGCGTGGCGAGGAGGCGAGCGACGTCCTCGTGCCTTCGCCGAAGAGCACCTCGTTGAACAGCACGAACTTGCCGACCCAGATCAACCCGTAGGTGGCGAGATTCGTCCCGAGCACGACGACGGTCTCGAGGAAGTGGGAGTGCAGGTCGGCTCGGGCAGCCTTGTCGGCAGCGCCGACCGCGATCGTCGAGAGCACGAGGCTCACGGCGGCGATCACCCAGAAGGGCACGACCTCCCTCCAGACGTGCGAGCGGCCCGTCTTCCCCCACGCCCAGGTCCGGTTGAGGTAGTACGAGGGGACCGTGGCGACCCCCGCGGCAAGGGCGTTCGACTCGGCTGCCGAGCCGACCTTGACGACGCGGAAGAACAGGTAGAGGAGCACCTCGGTGATCACCGTCGAGATCACCGAGACCGCGCAGTAGCGCCACAGCCTCGGGAAGAGCGGGCTTCTCGGCAGGGCGACGAGCCAGCCGAGCCAGCGCGGGCGCCGCACGGTCCAGCTCGGAGAGTCCGGCGGCATCGGGGCGAAGTGTACCGTGTGCCGAATGGGCGCTCCGGTCGATGAGCTGCTCCACCTGCTCGATCTCGAGTCGATAGAGGTCGACCGCTACCGGGGCCGCAGCCTCGACGAGGACCGCCTGCGCGTCTTCGGCGGCCAGGTCGCCGCCCAGGCGCTCGTCGCCGCCGGCAGGACGGTCACGCGGGGCCGGGTCCACTCGCTCCACTCCTACTTCCTGCGGCCCGGCGACCCGCACCGCCCGATCCTCTACGAGGTCGACCGCATCCGCGACGGGCGGTCGTTCACCACGCGCCGGGTCGTCGCGATCCAGCGAGGCGAGGCGATCTTCAACCTCCAGTGCTCGTTCCACGTCGAGGAGGCCGGGCTCGTCCACGAGGACCCGCCGCCCGAGGCACCGCCGCCCGAGGACCTCGAGCCCCCGGGCGAGCCCGAGCGCGACACCCGGATGGCGCCGCGCGGCTTCCCCGAGCCGCACGGCCTCGAGGTCCGTTTCGTCACGGAGCTGCCCTGGACGCGCGACGGCGAGGTGGGGAGCCGCGAGCTGTTGTGGCTGCGCGCCGGGGGGCCTCTCGGCGACGATCCGATCGTGCACGCCGCGGTCGTCGTCTTCGCCTCGGACCTCACCCTGTTCGACTCGATCCTGCAGCGGCACGGCATCCCCCGCGGCGAGCCGAGCGTCGCCGGAGCGAGCCTCGACCACTGCATGTGGTTCCACCGGCCGATGCGCGCCGACCGGTGGCTGCTGTACGAGCACCGGAGCCCGGTCGCCTACGGCGCCAGGGGCCTCGCGGTGGGCACGCTGCACGACGTGGCGGGAAACCTGGTGGCGAGCGCCATGCAGGAAGGGCTCGTGCGCCTCAGAGCCGGCTCGCCGTACTCCGGTCGCGCCGCGGACGCTGCCGGCGAGGCTCACGCCGCCGCCGGCGCCGCTGCAGCTGCAGCTGCCGCGGCGGCGGCTCGTCCCGGGCCGCGAGGCGGTTAGGCGTGCCCACTCCCTTCTACGCGGGAATGGCGGTCTTCTTCGCGCTCCTCGCCGTGCTCGTCGTCGCCGTGCTCCGCTTCACCCGCAGGCTCGGACGGCCCGGAGGGCGACGCTGAGAGGTCCGCGGGCCGCCTCGTGCGCCGCGGGCAGGCCCGGGGCGATCAGTGGACGCTGCCTCGCCGGCTCTCCACGATCACCCCGATGAGCGCGGAGACGGCAAGGGCAAAGCCGAGCGTGGCCGTCCAGAAGCCGAACACCAGCGACAGGGCGACGAGCAACGCGGCTCCGCCGAGGACGAACGGCCAGATGCTCGAGGAGGGGAAGACTCCGACGATGCTGCCCGCGTCGGACGCCGGCGTCGCCCCGGGGTCGTCCTCGGCGCGCCGGGTCATGTGCCGGGACCACCACAGGTAGTAGGCGCCGGGAAGGAGCCCGAGGAGGCAGAAGGCGGCGAGCATGACCGTGCCCCCGCTCGTCATCGTGACGTACGAGCGGTTCAGGCCGACGGCCCAGAAGATGAAGGCGATGATGGCGCCGAACACGGCCAGGATCAGCATGAGATAGGACTCGTGCTTCACGGCTCCCCCGCTCCCCCCTCACCCGCAGCGGCGCCGGACGGGGCCGGCACCGGCGTGCCGTCACGCTTGGCGCGGCGCTCCTCCTCGTACTTGTGCACGGTGTGCTCGGGGTGGTTGTAGTCCCAGACCGGTCGCTCCGAGCGGATCGGCGGCAGCCGGTAGAAGTTGTGGTGGGGCGGCGGCGAGGACGTCGCCCACTCGAGGGTGTGGCCGTCCCAGGGGTTGGCCGGCGCCTGGATCGGCCTCCGCCATGAGACGTAGACGTTGACGAGCATGATCGCGACCGCGATGAAGAGCAGGTAAGCGCCCACGGTGGAGATGCGGTTCAGCGTCGTCCAGCCGGTCGACGCCGAGTACTCGGCGATGCGCCGCGGCATGCCGTGGAGCCCCAGCAGGTACTGCGGGAGGAAGGTCACCCAGAACCCGACGAACATGAACCAGAAGCTCGCCTTGCCGAGGCTCTCGCGCATCATCCGGCCGAACATCTTCGGGTACCAGTAGTAGAAGCCGGCGAAGCCGGCGAACACCGCCGAGCCGAACAGCACCTCGTGGAAGTGCGCCACGACGAAGTAGGTGTCGTGGACCGCGAAGTCGATCGGCGGCGAGGCGAGGAAGATCCCGGTGACCCCGCCGAAGAGGAAGACGACGAGGAACCCGATCGCGAAGAGCATCGGCGTGTCGAACTTGAGCGAGCCCCGCCACATCGTCCCGATCCAGTTGAAGAACTTCAAGCCGGTCGGGACGGCGATCAGGTACGAGAGGAGGCTGAAGAACGGCAGAAGGACGACGCCGGTCGTGAACATGTGGTGCGCCCAGACGCTCGTCGAGAGCGCGGCGATCGAGATGGTGGCGAAGACAAGCCCGCGGTAGCCGAACACGGGCTTCCGGCTGAAGACCGGGAGGACCTCGGTGACCATCCCGAAGTAGGGGAGGGCGAGGATGTAGACCTCCGGGTGGCCGAAGAACCAGAAGAGGTTCTGCCAGAGCACCGGCACTCCCCCGCCGGAGACGGTGTAGATGTGGGTGCCCAAGTGCCGGTCGCACCAGAGCATGACGACCGCCGCGGTGAGCACCGGGAAGGCGATCAGGATGAGGAGGCCCGTCACCATCATGTTCCAGGTGAAGACCGGCATGCGGAACATGGTGAGTCCCGGGGCGCGCAGGTAGAACACCGTCGTGATGATGTTCACGCCGGTGAAGATCGCAGAGAATCCCGTGAGGACGAGCGCGACGATCCACATGTCCGGCCCGGCGCCGGGAGAGTTGACGGCGTCCGACAGCGGCGCGTAGGCGACCCAGCCGAAGTCGGCCGCGCCGCCGACGGTGAAGAAGCCGAGCACCATCGTCGTGCCGCCGCCGAGGTAGAGCCAGTACGAGAGCGCGTTGAGGCGCGGGAAGGCCATGTCGGGGGCGCCGATCTGCAGCGGGACGAAGAAGTTGGCCAGGCCGCCGAAGGCGAAGGGTCCCGCGAAGAGGTAGAGCATCAGGCTGCCGTGCATCGTGAACAGCTCGTTGTAGGTGTGCTGGCTCACGATGGTGTTGTCAGGCGAGGCGAGCTGGGTCCGCATGAGGACCGCGAAGATCCCCGCCAGGCAGAAGAACGCGAGCGAGGTGATCATGTAGCTCTTGCCGATCACCTTGTGGTCCGTGGAGGTGATCCACTTCAGGATCCCCGTCGGGCCGTGCTCCTCCTCCGGGTGCCCGACGAGCGCCGGCCGCTCCGCGATCAACGTCATGACGCCGCTCCTCGCTCCGCGCTCGACGCCTCGCCACCGGTCCCCAGGGCCGCTCCCGCCCCTCCACCGGCCGCGAGCGTTCTCGTCGCCGCAGCGGTCTTCGCCGCCACCGGGCCGCCGGCGACCGCCTGGCTCGACTGCTCAGAGGCGAGCCACGACGAGAACTTCGAGGCCGGCTCGACTCTCACGCTGAACAGCATCTCGGAGTGGTAGAGCCCGCAGTAGGTCGAGCACTGGCCGCGGAAGACGCCGGAGCGCGTCGGGGTGAAGTCGAAGCGGTTCGTCACGCCGGGCTGCGCGAGGCGGCTGAAGTTGAACTCCGGGACGTAGAAGCCGTGGACCACGTCCGCCGAGTTGAGCACGACGCGGGTCGTCTCCCCGAGGGGGAGGACGAGCTGCGGGTACTGCTTGGAGGTCGCCGGCTGTGCGAGCAGCCGCGGCGCTGCGCTCGTCTCGATCCGCACGCCCTGGGCGCGCCCCTGGGGCGAGTAGTAGCTGAACCGCCACCCCCACCGGTAGCCGAGCACGTGGACGATCTCTGCCGGGTGGCTCGAGACGGCGTCGATCTCGTTCTCCGTGACGACCGTGAAGGTGAAGATGCCGGCGACGATGAGGACGGGGATCGTCGTGTAGACGACCTCGAGCGGGAAGTTCTCGTGGAACTGCTTGGGCATCTGGTCGCTGCTGCGGCGCCGGTAGCGGGCGACCGCGAAGAAGATGAGCCCCCAGACGATCGCGGCGACGATGAGCCCGGCGACCACCATGCCGACCCAGAGCTTGAACTCGTCGTGCCCCTGGGTCGTCGCGCCCCGGAAGGCGCCGAAGGTGGGGGCGTTGCAGCCCCCGAGGACGAGCGCGCCGCCGGCGACGGCGAGCACGGGGACGAGGCGGCGGCGAGAGCTCCGCCTCCGGGACGGCGGCGGCCCGCCCGTCGCCGGACGAGCAGGGAGGACGCGCCGACGCGCCGCGTGTGGGGCCACGCGGTTGAGATTAGCGAGCACCCCGCCAGGCAGGCCAACCGGCGGCAGGTCGGTCAACCGGCGGCAGGCAGGCCAACCGGCGGCAGGCGAGCCCGGCGGAGCCGGATCGCGCCGGGCTCAGCTTGCCGGGCCGGACCCCCGGCCGCCGCTGCGCTCACGCGCCGCCCGGCGAGCCGCCCCGGCG
>DAHVLW010000164.1:0-2070 GCA_027320205.1 Acidimicrobiaceae bacterium | reverse complement strand
CCTCCGCCTCCGCCGCCGCGAGCTCCCCCTCCAGCCTCCGTGCGTCGGCGGCGTCGCGGCCGGCGACCTCCTCCATCGATCGCACCTCAGCGAGCAGCTCGCCATGACGCCTCGACAGCCGCTCGGCCCGATCTCGACGAGCCCGTCCTCGACGCTGCGCAGGATGCCCTCGCGTTGGCGCGCGAGGGCGTCACGCTGGCCGGCGCGCTCGACGAAGCCCGAGCGCTGGTCGCGCAACGCGGCGATCTCGCTCGCGCCGGCGAGCACGGCGTCTTCGGCCGGGTCGGCGCCGGGAAGCCCGCCGAGCTGCGCCTCGGCTTGCTGACGCTCGCGCCAGGCCGGCCACGCCGCCTCCAGCCGCTCGAGCTCCCGCAACCGCCGACGGAGGCCTTCGGCCGCCTCGTCCGCCTCGTGAGCGTGGGCCGCCAGCCGCTCGCACTCGGCGGCGCGCTCGGGGTAGCCCTTCGCCTCGTCGCGGAGCCGGCGCAGCTCCCCGTCGACCTCGTCGAGGCGACGGCGGAGGCTGTTGGCGACGGCGTCGGACTGGCGGGGGCGGACGAGGATGGCCTGCCGGTCGGCGAGCGACGCTTGTGCCCGCTTGGCCGAGCGACCCGCGCCGAGCACGCCGGCGGAGAAGATCAGGTCGCGCACCTCGTCGCGCTCCAGCGTCTCGAGCGAGGACAGCTCGGAGAGGCCGAAGGCGTAGACGCTGCGGAAGACCTCCCCGTCGATGCCCCCGAGCAGCCGCCGCAGCTCCTCCTCGCCCCGGGAGGTGCCGTCGGGCGCGGTCAGCGCCGGCGAGCGGCTGCCAACGTGGCGCTCGAGCAGCCAGCGACCCCCGTCGGCGTCGAGAAGCCAGACGGTGCCGCCGTGCGCCCCGCCGCGGAGCGGCTCGTGGTACGGACGCCGGCGGCGGCGGTCGGGGAACCCGAAGAGGACCCCGCGGAGGAACTCGAGGAGCGTCGACTTGCCCGCCTCGTTCGGTCCGGCGACGACGGTGAGACCTGCCGGAAGTCCCTCGACCCGGTGGTCGGCGAGCACGCCGAAGCCATCGACGCGCCAACCGAGGATCCTGCTCATGGCGCCTCGCCGCTCAGCTCGTCGAGGGCGGCGAGGGTGCCACGGGCGAGCAGCCCGGCCAACCGGTCGCCGTCGCCGAGGAGCTCCTCGAAGTCCCGGGCAAGGCTGCGTGGTACCGCACGGACGAGCTCGGCGGCGACCACCTCCAGCGCCGGCCCGCCGAGCGCGAGCTCGTCGGAGAGGGCGAGCAGGTCCGACGAGAAGTCGCCGCGGCCACGCACGAGCTCGAGGTCGTGCGTGGCCAGGGTGCGGTCGGCGAGCTCATCCCACCAGACGAAGGGCTCGGCGTCCGAGGCGCCGTCGCGCAGGTGCCGGAGCAGCTCCTCGACACTGCCCGTGCGGGACAGGGCTTCGTGCAACGGTCCCCGCCCCGAGAGCCGGACGCGCAGCACGAGCGACCGCCCGTCGGCGCGCTCCAGCGCTTCCCCGGCAAGGCCGGCCAGGCGCTCCTCGAGCTCGTCCATGCCCTCGAGGTCCTCGACCGGGCACTCGAGCTCGCCGAAGCGCACCCGGTCGCAGGCGACTCGCTCGACGGTGCGCACGCGCCCGTCTTCGACGTGCACGACGACGGCGCCCTTGGGGCCCTGCTCGCTCCTCCGCGGGCTTCGTGCCTGCGTGTTGCCCGGGTAGACGACCCAGGGGTCGCCCGGACCGGAGCCTTCGGCGAGGACGCCGGCGGAATGGACGTGGCCGAGGGCCCAGTAGTCGAGCCGCGCGCGGCGGAGGTCGTCGAGGCTGCACGGGCTGTAGTCGTCGTGGCCCTCGCCGGCGCCGGCGACGTTGCAGTGGAGCAGGCCGACGTGGAGGCCGGGGCCCTCGGGCCTGCGGAAGCGCAGCGCGAGGTTCTCCGTCGTCGCCCGCCTCGCGTAGCTGATCCCCTGGATCGTCGCGACCACCGCGCCGTCGCGCAGGACAGGGACGATCTCCGGGGCGCGCGTGCCGAAGACCGTGACACCCTCCGGCCAGGTGCGCACGGCCGACCACCCGGCC
>DAHVLW010000155.1:0-8475 GCA_027320205.1 Acidimicrobiaceae bacterium | reverse complement strand
ACCGGGGACGACGGCCCGAGCCACCACGGCATCCACGACCTCGTCCTCGGGCTGTCCGTTCCGGACCTCGCCATCTTCGCCCCCTCCGAGCCCGCCGAGATCGCCCCCATGCTCCGGGCCGCCCTCGAGCTGCGCCGGCCCGCGCTCATCCGGTACCCGAAGACGCCCTGCGCCGAGCACCTCGGCGTCCCCGGAGCCGGCATGTCGCCGCGCACGCTGCGCTCGGGCGCCGGCGACGTCGTGATCGTCGGCGTCGGGAAGCTCGCCCACGCCTGCGTCGAGGCGGCAGGCATGCTCGCGCTCGAGGGTGTCGACGCCACCGTCTACGACCAGCGGGTCGTCCGCCCGGTCCCGCCGGAGCTGATCGAGGCGTGCGTCGGCGCGCGCCTCGTCGTGACCGCCGAGGACGGCATCGTGCTCGGCGGGGCCGGCCAGCATCTCGCCGCGGCGGTCGACGCCGAGGCGGAGGAGCGGGGCGTCCCGACGCCGAGCTGCGTCCACCTCGGCGTGCCGGCGACCTACATCGCCCAGGGCAAGCCCGACGCCATCCTCGCGAGCCTGGGCCTCGACGGCCATGGGGTGGCGGCGGCGACGCTGCGCCGGATCGAGCGCCTCGACCGGATCGACCGGCGGCCCGCCCCCCGAGCCGGGGCGCGCCCGGCCGGGTCGTCGGCGAGCCTCGGCGGAGGGCGGGGAAGGGTCGCGCGGTGAGCGGAGCGGTCGTCGTCGGCGAGCAGCCGGAGCTCTCGCTCGCCGGTATCGCAGCCAAGTCCCGCACGGAGAACTTCACCGTCGCGTCACGCCTGCTTCCCCGCAGCTTGCGCGCCCATCTCGGCGCCGTCTACGGCTTCGCCCGCTTCGTCGACGACGTCGGCGACCTCGCACCAGGCGACCGGGAGCGCCAGCTCGACTGGGTCGAGGCGGAGCTCGCACGGTCCTTCCAGGGTCACGCCACCCACCCGGTGCTCGTCGCTGTCGAGCGCAGCGCAGCCGAGCTCGGTCTCGACCGCCGCCCCTTCGACGACCTCATCGCCGCCAACCGGCAGGACCAGCGGGTCAGCCGCTACCCGACCTACGCCGATCTCGAGGCGTACTGCGCGCTCTCGGCGAACCCCGTCGGCCGCCTCGTCCTCGCGATCCTCGGGCGAAGGGACGCGCTCGCGGTCGCGCTGTCCGACCTCGTGTGCACCGGGCTGCAGCTCGTCGAGCACTGGCAGGACGTCGCCGAGGACCTCCGGGCCGGACGGATCTACCTCCCGCTCGAGGACCTCGAGCGCTTCGGCGTCGCCGAGGAGGAGCTCGCGGCGCCGGCGGCGACCCCGGCCTTCCGCCGCCTGATGGCCTTCGAGGTCGGTCGCGCCCGTGACCTGCTCCGTTCCGGTGCGCCGCTCGTCGGCCTGCTCGCCCCGGCCGGCCGCGTCGCCGTCGCCGGGTTCGTCGGCGGAGGGCTGGCGCAGCTCGACGCCGTCGAACGACACGGCTACGACGTGCTCGCGTACCGGGTCAAGGCGTCGAGATGCGCGGTGGGGGCGCGCGCCGCGGCGCTGCTCGCCGCGCGCCGGCGGCGATGACCTCGGGCTGGGCCCCGGCGCCGTCGGCCGAGCACGTCCGCGACCTCCCCGCCGCGTACCTGCGCTGCGAGGAGATCACGCGCCTCGAGGCGAAGAACTTCGCATACGGGATCCGGCTCCTTCCCGGCCCGAAGCGCCAGGCGATGTCGGCCCTGTACGCCTTCGCCCGGCGCGTCGACGACGTCGGCGACGGCCCGGGCGCGGCAACCGACAAGCTCGCCGCCCTCACGGGCATCCGCAGTCAAGTGGCACGCCTGGGAAGCGGCGCCGTCGGGGACGACCCGGTGCTGCTCGCCCTCGAGGACGCCTGCGAGCGCTTCCCGATCCCGCGCTCCGCGCTGCTCGAGCTCGTGACCGGCTGCGAGATGGACTGCCGCCAGCAGCGATACGAGACCTTCGACGAGCTCACCGTCTACTGCCGCTGCGTCGCCGGGTCGATCGGCCGGCTCTCTCTCGGCGTCTTCGGGAGCGCCGATCCGGTGCGCTCGCCGGCGCTCGCCGACGCGCTCGGCATCGCTCTCCAGGTCACGAACATCCTGCGCGACATCGTCGAGGACCGCGACGTGATGGGACGGGTCTACCTGCCGGCGGAGGACCTCGCCCGCTTCGGCTGCGCCGAGGACGCGAGCGGCCCGCTGCCCGCCCTCTGCGACCTCGTCCGGTACGAGGCGGGCAGGGCGCGCGAGCGCTACGCCGAGGGGCTGCCGCTGCTCGACCTCCTCGACCACCGCTCCCGTGCGTGCGTCGCTGCGATGGCAGGCATCTACCGTCGGCTCCTCGACCGCATCGAGTCGGACCCGCTTGCCGTCCTCGACCATCGTGTCGCGCTCCCGGCGTGGGAGAAGGCGTGGGTCGCGGCGCGCAGCCTCGCGGGGGCGGGCGCGTGAGCCCGCCGCGCGCCGTGGTCGTCGGGGGCGGGCTCGCAGGGCTCTCCGCCGCGCTCACGCTCGTCGACGGCGGCGCCGACGTGGTCCTCCTCGAGGCACGGCCCCGGCTCGGCGGAGCGACGTGGTCGTTCCAGCGCAACGGTCTCAGCTTCGACAACGGCCAGCACGTCTACATGCGCTGCTGCACGGCCTACCGTCGCTTCCTGCGCCGGATCGGCTCGGAGGAGGACGCCCCCCTGCGAGGGCCGCTGCAGATACCCGTCCTGCGCCCCGTCCCCGGCGCGGAGCCCGCGGTCGCCTGGCTGCGCAGAGACTCCCTGCCGGCGCCGCTCCAGCTCGGCCGGGCGCTGTCCCGCTACCGGCACCTGCGCCCGGCCGACCGCGCGCGGCTTGGCGCCGCGGTCCTCGCCCTTCGGAGGCTGCGCATCACCGACCCGTCGCTCGACGCCGAGACCTTCGGGTCCTTCCTCGCCCGCCATGGCCAGAGCGAGGCGTCCGTCGAAGCGCTCTGGGACCTGATCACCCTGCCGACGCTCAACGTGCGTGCGCGCGAGGCGTCGCTCGCCCCCGCCGCCAAGGTCTTCAGGACGGGGTTCCTCGCCGAGCCGGACGCAGCGGACCTCGGTTGGGCGCGCGTCCCGCTCGGCCGGTTGCACGGCGACGCCGCCGCCACGGCGTTGCGGCGCGCCGGCGCCGCCGTGCGGCGGCGCGAAAAGGTCGAGGCGCTGTCGTTCTCGCCCGTCGCCGGCTCGGAGCGTGCCGTCGTCGGCGTCGTCGTCGGCGGGGAGTCGCTCGCCGCCGACGCCGTCGTGCTCGCCGTGCCGCACGAGGCGGCGGCCGACCTCCTGCCGCCGGGCGGCGCCGTCGAGCCCCGGGCCCTCGCGGGGCTCGGCCGCTCTCCGATCGTCGACGTCCACCTCGTCTACGACCGCAAGATCCTCGACCATCCCATGGCCGCCGCCGTCGGCTCCCCGGCGCAGTACGTCTTCGACACGACGGCGTCCTCCGGCCTGCCTCCCGAAGAGGGCCAGTGCGTCGCCGTCTCGGTCTCGGGCGCAGACGCCGAGCACGGCGAGCCGCCCGCACGGCTCGTCGAGCGCTACCGCGCCGCGCTCGTCGAGCTGTTCCCTCGTGCCCGCACGGCGAGGGTGATCGACGCGGTCGTGACGCGCGAGCACAGCGCGACGTTCCGGGCGACGCCGGGGACGGCGCGCCTCAGGCCACGCCCGGACAGCGGCATTCCCGGCCTCTACCTGGCCGGGGCGTGGACCGACACGGGCTGGCCGGCGACGATGGAGGGAGCGGTGCGCAGCGGCGTCGCCGCCGGCGCGATGGCGCTCCGGCGCCTCGGACGGGCGCGGGCGCTCGCCGGCGGCCGCGCGGGGTCGGAAGCAGATCTCTCGGAGGAGGGAGTGGCTTGAGCTCGTCACGCAGCCTCGCCGCAGACGGCGGAGCGGTCGCCGGTGGTTGGACGCGAAGGCAGGGGGCGCCCGAGGTGCTCGGCCGGGCGCGGGCCCTCGTCGGGCCGGCCCTCCGCCGCGCCGTCGGCGCCCTCTCGCCTGAGCTCCGACCGCTGGCCGAGTACCACCTCGGCTGGCGGGACGCCGGCGGCCTGCCCGCCGGCGGCGACGGTGGCAAGGGGATCCGTCCCGCGCTGGCGCTGCTGTCGGGCGAGGCGGCGGGTGCCGCCTCCCATGTCGCCGTGCCCGGCGCCGTCGCCGTCGAGCTCGTCCACAACTACTCGCTCATCCACGACGACGTCATCGACGAGGACGCGGAGCGGCGGCACCGGCCGACGCTCTGGGTGCTCTACGGCGTTGGGCGGGCGAACATCGTCGGCGACGCGATGGTCGCGCTCGCCCAGCGCGTCGTCCTCTCGCCCGTCGAGACCGGGGTCTGCGACGAGGCGCCCTTCGGACCGGAGCACGCGGCGCGCGGCGCCCGCTGCATCGCCGACGCGACGGCGGCGATGATCGCCGGCCAGGCGCTCGACATGGCCTACGAGTCGATCCCCGCGGTCGACGTCATCGACTGCATGCAGATGGAGGCCGGCAAGACCGGGGCGCTCCTCGGCTGCGCCGCCGCCATCGGGGCCATCCTCGCCGGCGCGCCCGACAAGACCGCTGCGGCGCTGTCGAGCTACGGGCTCGAGCTCGGGCTCGCGTTCCAGGCGGTGGACGATCTCCTCGGGATCTGGGGCGACCCGGTCACGACCGGCAAGCCGGCGTGGAGCGACCTGCGCCAGCACAAGAAGACGCTCCCGGTCGTCGCCGCCCTCTCCTCGGGAACGGCCCGGGCCGAGGAGCTCGCCGCGCTGCTCGGCCGCGAGCACCTCTCGGAGGACGAGACCGGTCGCGCAGCGGCGCTGGTCGAGCAGTGCGGTGGCCGGGCCATGGCGGTCGAGGAGGCAGGCCGGCGCCTCGACTCGGCGCTCGCCGCCCTCGCCGGCGCCGACCTCGCGCCGAGGGCCGCCGAGGAGCTCGCCGACATCGCCCGCTTCGTCGTGGAGCGAGAGTATTGAACGTGGACCGCCCCGACCTCGTCCCCCCCGAGGAGCACGCCCGCGCGGGCGAGACCCTTGCGCGGGCCCGCAGCCACCTGCTCTCCCTCCAGTCGCCGCAGGGGTGGTGGCGCGGCCTGCTCGAGACAAACGTGACGATGGACGCCGAGGACCTCCTCATGAGGGAGTTCCTCGGGACCCGGCAGGTCGAGGACACGATCGCCGCCGCCCGCTGGATCCGCTCCCAGCAGCGCGAGGACGGCACGTGGGCGAACTTCTTCGGCGGCCCGGGCGACCTCTCGACGACCGTCGAGGCCTACGTCGCCCTGCGCCTCGCCGGCGACGCCCCGGACGAGCCGCACATGCAGCTCGCCGCGAGCTTCGTGCGCGAGCGTGGCGGCGTCGAGTCGTCGCGGGTGTTCACCCGGGTCTGGCTCGCGCTGTTCGGCCTGTGGCCGTGGCAGGAGCTTCCGGCGCTCCCGCCCGAGCTCGTCTTCCTTCCGTCCTGGATCCCGCTCAACATCTACGACTTCGGCTGCTGGGCCCGCCAGACCGTCGTCGCCCTGACGATCGTCGCCGCCTACCGGCCCGTACGCCCGATCGACTTCGGCGTCGAGGAGCTGCGCTCCGGTCGTCCGTCGAGGCGGAGGCGGGCATCGCTCGTCGACTGGAAGGGCCGGTTTGTCCTGCTCGACCGGATGCTGCACGGATACGAGCGGCTCGCGCGGCGGCGAGTCGTGCGCTCGACGATCCGGGAGTCCGCCCTGTCCGTCGCCGAGCGCTGGGTCGTGCGGCGCCAGGAGGCCGACGGCAGCTGGGGCGGCATCCAGCCGCCGTGGGTCTACTCGATCATCGCCCTGCACCTGCGTGGCTACGCGCTCGACCACCCCGTCGTGGCGCGCGCCATCGCCGGCTGGGAGGGCTTCACGGTCCGGCGCGACGGCATGCGGATGATCGAGGCCTGCCAGTCACCGGTGTGGGACACCGCGCTCGCGGCGATTGCGCTGAGCGACGCCGGTGTGCCCGCCGACGACGAGCGGCTGGTACGCGCCGCGAGCTGGCTGCTCGGCGAGGAGGTCCGCGTCCGGGGGGACTGGGCGGTGCGCCGGCGCGGCGTGCCGACGGGTGGCTGGGCGTTCGAGTTCGACAACGACAACTACCCCGACGTCGACGACACCGCCGAGGTGGTGATGGCGTTGCGCCGCGTCGCCCACCCTGACCAGCTCGCGGTGGACGCGGCCGCCCGTCGGGGTGTCGCCTGGGTGCAGGGGATGGCGTCGGAGAGCGGCGGCTGGGGGGCCTTCGACGCCGACAACCTGCGGGAGATCCTGTACGAGCTTCCCTTCTCGGACTTCGGCGCCGTGATCGACCCGCCGAGCGCCGACGTCACGGCGCACGCGATAGAGATGCTCGCCGACGAGCGCGCGGCCGACCCCGCGGTGCTCCGCCGCGGCGTCGAGTGGTTGCGTGCGCAGCAGGAGGACGACGGCGCCTGGTACGGCAGGTGGGGAGTGAACTACGTCTACGGGACCGGGGCGGCGGTCCCGGCGCTCGTCGCCGCCGGGGTGACCCCCGGCGACCCGGCGATCCGCCGCGCCGTCGAGTTCCTCCGGTTCCACCAGAACGACGACGGCGGCTGGGGCGAGGACATCCGCTCCTACGACGACGCGACCCTGCGCGGCGAGGGCGTCTCGACGGCCTCGCAGACGGCGTGGGCCCTGCTCGCCCTCGTCTCGGCCGGCGAGGCGGCGGGCGAGGAAGCCCGGCGGGGGGTCGCCTTCCTCGCCGGCTCCCAGCGCCCGGACGGCAGCTGGGACGAGCCGTTCTTCACCGGCACCGGCTTCCCCGGCGACTTCTACATCAACTACCACCTCTACCGGCTCTGCTTCCCCGTGACCGCCCTCGGCCGCTGGCTCCGCGCGGTGCGCCCCGGCGGAGAGGCGCCCGAGCCATCCTCGGCCTTCGAGAGCGCAGCCGGCCCCGGTGCTGCGGTCGAGCCGGAGGAGGTCGGCCGCACGCATGCCGGCGGGCGCCACGGGACGGCTGACGGGGAGCCTGGCGCCAAGACCAGGTCGCGCCGCCGGCGCGCCCCGCGGGATCATGAGCCGGGCTCGTGAGCGGGCTGGACCCGGTGCTCCTCGCGCCGCTCAGGCTCGAAGCGCTCGCCGCGCGCCGGGGCGCCCCCGCCTGCCGGGTGGAGCGTCTCGGGATGGGCCCGGCGCGAGCCAAGGCTGCGATCGCCCGCATCGCGTGCTCGATCCCGCCCGGGTCACCGGCCGTCGTCCTCGGGGTGGCCGGCGCCCTGGTCGAAGGGACCCATCCGGGGGACGTCGTCGTCGCGAGCGAGCTGTCCTCCACCGAGGGCGGAGCGCGCGTGCCGCTCGCCTCGGCGCCCGAGG
This sequence comes from Acidimicrobiaceae bacterium, assembly GCA_027320205.1. Classification (GTDB taxonomy): domain Bacteria; phylum Actinomycetota; class Acidimicrobiia; order Acidimicrobiales; family Bog-793; genus JAKAOD01. Next base: position 1,118 of record DAHVLW010000155.1, on the reverse strand, counting down.
TGGCGGCGCTCCTTTCTCAGGCGGGCCTGTCCGTGCGGGAGGCGCCCGTCGTCTCCTCGCCGACGATCGTCAACGGCGCCGGCGCCCGGCGGGAGGCCTCCTCGGGCGGCGCCGTCGCGGTGGACATGGAGTCGTACTGGTGCGCGCCCCTCGCGGCGGAGCGGCCGTTCGCCGTCGTCCGGGTCGTGCTCGACCTCCCCGGCCGCGAGCTCTGGTCGCCGGCGTCGCTTCCGGCCGCGGCCGTCGCCTTCCGCACCCTCGTCCGCTCGGCGCGTGCCCTCGCCCGCTGGTCGCCAGCAGGTGCCGGCGAGCCCCGCTTCCAGAAGGTCGGTGATCTTTGATGGGCATACCCGTCCGGCAGAACATCGCGATGACCCGCTACCTCGCCCGCCAGCGGCTGAAGCGGACGAAGATGTACCCGCTGATCGTCGAGCTCGAGCCGCTGTTCGTCTGCAACCTCTCCTGCCCCGGCTGCGGGAAGATCCAGTACCCGACGGAGGTGCTGCGCAAGCGCCTCACGCCGGAGGAGTCCTTCGCCGCCATCGAGGAGAGCGGGGCGCCGATGGTCTCGATCGCCGGCGGCGAGCCGCTGCTCCACCCCCAGATCGGCGAGATCGTCGACGGCCTGATCGCCCGCAAGCGCTTCGTCTACCTCTGCACGAACGCGGTGCTGCTGCGCCGGAAGATCGACCGGTTCAAGCCCTCGCCGTACTTCTCATGGGTCGTGCACGTCGACGGCCTGGAGGAGCGCCACGACCAGGCGGTCGACCGCGAGGGCGTGTTCCGGGAAGCGGTCGAGGCGATCCGCGAGGCGAAGCGGCGGGGCTTCAGGGTGACGACCAACTCGACGTTCTTCTCGACCGACTCGCCGAAGACCGTGCGCGAGGTGCTCGACTTCCTGAACGACGACCTCGGCGTCGACGCGATGATGATCTCGCCGGCCTACGCCTACGAGAAGGCGCCCGACCAGGACCACTTCCTCGGCGTGCGCCAGACCCAGGAGCTGTTCGCCGAGGCGTTCGCAGAAGGGCGCAGGAAGCGCTGGCGCTTCAACCACACTCCGTTGTTCCTCGACTTCCTGAACGACGACCTCGGCGTCGACGCGATGATGATCTCCC
>DAHVLW010000154.1:0-4275 GCA_027320205.1 Acidimicrobiaceae bacterium | reverse complement strand
CCAGTCCATGGTCGCCGCGCCCTCGTGCACCTCGCCGATCTTGTAGTTGCGGCCCGTGTAGTAGAGGATCCGCTCGGTCGTCGTCGTCTTGCCCGCGTCGATGTGCGCCATGATCCCGATGTTCCGGGTCCTGGCAAGGGGATGCTCGCGTGCTCGGGTGTTCGCCATCTCGTCTCGTGTCGCTTCGTCTAGGTCGTCGTGGTCGTCTGTGCCGTCCGGGTCGCTTCGTCCTCGTCGCTCGCTCCGCCGCTCGCCGGCGGTCGCCCGGCGGACCGGGAGGTCGGCGCGGTACGGGTCGCAGGCGGGCGCCAGCCGCCGGCGCTCCCCCGCCCTACCAGCGGTAGTGCGCGAACGCCTTGTTCGACTCCGCCATCTTGTGCAGGTCCTCCCGGCGCTTGACCGCTGCGCCGAGGCCGTTGGCCGCGTCGAGGATCTCGTTCGCAAGCCGCAGCGCCATCGTCCGCTCCCGGCGCTGGCGCGCATAGCCCACGAGCCAGCGGATGGAGAGCGTCGTCGCGCGGCGCGGCCGGACCTCGACGGGAACCTGGTAGGTCGCGCCGCCGACCCGCCGGCTGCGCACCTCGAGCTCGGGCCGGAGGTTGTCGAGCGCCCGGTTGAGCGTCGGGACCGGGTCGCCCGCCGTCTTCTCGGCCACGGTCCCCATGGCGTCGTAGACGATCCGCTCGGCGAGGGTGCGCTTCCCGCGGACGAGCACCTTGTTGACGAGCTGGGTGACGAGCACGGAGCGGTGCACCGGGTCCGGGAGCAGCTCGCGGCGCGGGGCGGGGCCGTTGCGCGGCATCAGGCGCTCCTCTTGGCGCCGTAGCGGCTGCGCGCCTGGGCGCGGTCACGAACGCCCGAGGTGTCGAGCGTTCCGCGCACGATCTTGTAGCGGACGCCGGGCAGGTCCTTCACCCGGCCCCCGCGCACGAGCACGATCGAGTGCTCCTGCAGGTTGTGCCCGATGCCGGGGATGTAGGCCGTGACCTCGACGCCGCTCGTGAGCCGGACGCGAGCCACCTTGCGCAGGGCAGAGTTCGGCTTCTTCGGGGTCGTCGTGTAGACGCGCGTGCAGACGCCACGACGCTGCGGCGCGCCCTTGAGCGCCGGCGTCTTCGTCTTCGTCCGCTTCGACGCCCGTCCCTTCCGGACGAGCTGGGCAATCGTCGGCACGCGCAACCTTTCGGCGTCGTCGTTCGTCGGATCGCTGCCTGGGCGCGAGCAGCCGCCTCGACAGCCCCATGAGTCTAGCGTCGCCACGGGGCCGGGCAAGCGGCGCCCCGCGCCTCCCCGCCGACCGGGAACCGTACCGCCTCCAGGGACCTGCCCGAGCCTCGGAGCAGCCGCCGAACGGCGCGGCGCGGCCTCAGGGACCCGGCCAGATCAGCGAGGTCCCGCTGTAGAGCGAGGCGGCGAGCGCCGTGTCCTCGTAGGTCGCGAGCGGAGGCACGTGGCGGAGGATCTTGAACCGCCCGAGCGCCCGGACCTCCGGCGCCCACTCCGCCTCCGACTGCACGCCGACGCCCGCGCCGGGCAACCGGTTGTGCTCCGCGAGGGCCACCTCGAAGCGCCACTCCGCCAGGCTGTGGCCGAAGGAGTACGAGGCGCCTGCCGCGCCGGCGTCGCCCTGCTCGATGCGCACGCAGGCCACGGCGTGCACGGCGCAGTAGTCGAAGGCGTGCAGCTCCGCCCGGAGGAAGTCGGCGACGGCGGCTGGGTGCGCGTCGAGGAAGGGCTGGTTGACGACCTGGACGTTGAAGGTCCCGCGCACGCCGAACCGGCTCGGGATCCACTCGCGGAAGGCAAGGTGCTGCTCTCTCAGCGTGATCGGCTCGTTGGACCGGTAGGCCTGGAGGCCGGCGAACTTGCCTTGCGGGAGCAGGTCGGGGTCGTAGGAGAGGTCGTCGACGAGATGGAGCTTCGACAGCTCGACGCCGGCCCTCTCGAGCATCTCCTCGAGGATCACCGGCAGCACGGTGTGGTAGCCGACGACCTTGCCCTCGAGCTGGGCAAGACGGGTGATGCTCGGCCACGTGAGCAGCGCGTAGTCGGAGGTGTCGCCGTAGGTCGCGATCGCGACGAGCCGCTCGCCGTGAGCGACTCCGACGAGGAAGTCCGCCGCGCTTCCCTGCCCGGTGATCGTGCCGCGCCCGGCGGAGACGAGCTCGTAGGGCGCGTATGAGGAGAGGACGAGGTCGACCTTGAGGCACATCTCCCGGAAGTACCCGAGGCTCTTCGCCGCGACGACGTCGAGGATGCCTGCCGAGGCGTCGTAGCCGAACGGTGAGACGAACGTCATCGTCCCTGCGCGCTCGTTCTCCCGGCAGCGGCGCGTGCCGACGAGGCCGCCGGCGGCGGGCGTGGCAGACGCGCGCGCCGCCCCAGCCGGACGAAGCGCGGCCGGAGCGGGCGGCCCCTTCGCGACCACCCGCGCGGCCGCGGCGCCGGAGGGCACGGCGAGCGCGGCGAAAAGGCCGACAACGGCGAGCACCCGGGGCACTTCCCTTGTCTAGTCGCCCCTCGCCGGCAAGCGCCACGACAGGACCCGGCGCTCGAGGACGGCGACGGCGAGGGTGAGGGCGAGCCCGAGCACGGCGAGCACCAATATCGCGGCGTAGATGCGCGCGAGGTCGTCGCTCGCCGACGCCGTCTCGATCAGCGATCCGAGACCGAGCACGTCCCCCGACGACGACATCTCGGCGACGACCGCCCCGACCACCGAGAGGGGGAGGCAGACCCGGGCCGCGGCGAACAGGTACGGCAGGCTGCTCGGCAGCCGCAGCCTGAAGAGCACCTCGAGCGGCGAGGCGTGCAGGGTCTGGAGCACCTCGAGCGCCTCGGGGTCGGCCGAGCGCAGCCCGACGAGGGAGTTGACGAGGAAGGGGAAGAAGACGATGACGGCCGTGACGATGTAGCGCGGGACGAGGTCGAAGCCGAAGGCGACGACGAGACCTGGCGCGAGGGCCACGACCGGCGTGACGTTGAGCACCACGGCGAGCGGCATGACGGCGCGCTCGACGACCTTCACGTAGCTCATCGCGACGGCGAGGCCGAAGGCGGCGACGAAGCTCGCCGGCAGCCCGACGGCCACCTCCTGCAGCGTGACGACGGTGTCGCGCCAGAAGAGGTCCGGGTTGCGCCAGAGCTCGGAGACCACCGCCGGGACGGTCGGCAGCACCGTCGGCACGCCGCCTTGGACCGTGCTGACGGCGACGAGCTGCCAGGCGAGGGTGAGCACGCCGAACGCCACGACGGGGGGAAGCCACCGCGGGAGCGAGAGCACGCGCCGGAGGCGGCTCGACCCGCCGCTGCAGCCGCCCGCCGGAACGGGACGGCCTGCGCGCGGTCCTGCCGGGCCGGCGCCGGACGCGCCGCCGCCGGGCGCGCGTGGCCCGTCGCGACCGGGGCCGGCGCGCTCAGCCGTGCGCATCGCCGCCGACCCCGTCGCCGCCCGCCCAGTCCTCACCGGACCCGTCGCCGCTCTCCCGGTCCCCCGCGGCGCCCCGACCCCGGGGCGACGCTCGGAGCGGGGAGGAGAACCCGTCGCGCAGCTCCAGGCGCACCCTCCGCTCGATCGCGCGGAACTCGTCGGTCAGCTCGACGAGGTCCCCCCGCGGTCTCGGCAGGCCGACCGGGACGACGGCGCCGATGCGTCCGGGCCGGGCGGTCATGACCGCCACGACGTCGGAGAGCAGGACCGCCTCGGTGACCGAGTGCGTGACGAACAGCACGGTCTTGCGGCGCGCCTGCCACAGGTCGAGCAGCTCGTGGCGCAGCACCTCCCGCGTCATCTCGTCGAGGCTGGAGAAGGGCTCGTCCATGAGCAGGATCTCGGGGTCGAAGGCGAAGGCGCGGGCGATCGCGACCCGCTGCCGCATGCCGCCGGAGAGCTGTGCCGGCCGGAGGTGCTTGACCGGGCCGAGGCCGAAGGCGTCCAGGATCTCCTCGGGGTCGCGCGCCCCGGCGCGGGGCGAGGACGCCGCCCGCGTGTTGACCTGCAGGGGAAGCCGGACGTTGTCCAGCACTGTCCGCCACGGCAGGAGCGCCGGCGACTGGGGCACGAAGCCGACGTGCTTCGCGGCGCAGGCGCGGCGCGGGCTCTCGCCGAAGATCGTCACCCCGCCGGCGTCGGCCTCGACGAGCCCGGCGGCGATGCGGAGCAGCGTCGACTTCCCGCAGCCGCTCGGGCCGATGATGGTGACGAACCGGCCGCGCTCGACGGAGAGCTGCACGCCGGCGAGCGCCTCGACGACGCCGGTGCTGTCGCGGAAGCAC